>JALYGK010000001.1 GCA_030777105.1 Actinomycetota bacterium
CCGCCAGGAACCATGGGAAGTATTGAATGGCGAACGCCGTGACGATGACAGCCGCTCGCCAGTCACGCCGCCTGATGCCGGCCACCAACGTGTACGGCAGTGCGACGACGCTTCCCCAAAAGATGACCGGGTTTCCGATGGCGAGAATCTCCGTTGGAAGGCATGAATCGCCCCGCCCTGCGACACAGCGGTAGTAGTAGGCCACCGGGCGCTGCATCACCAACCACGTCCAGGCCCGAGAGGCGTACGGGTGTTTCGCCCGCAAGTCGAGCGAAAACGATGCCATTCCCTGCTGGATGTCCCACCACCCTCCCAAATCGAACCCATTCGCCCAGAACCAGTTCGCGTAGGACGCCATGTAGACGGCGATTGGGACCATGACCAAGAACCAGAAGATTCCGAAGCTCTCGTCGCGGACGGCCTCGAACAGAGGCCGTTCCAGCCGGACACGCCGGCGGCGGGAGCGCTCCCACGCCAGTGAAAGGACGATGGCGCCGACAAGCGGAGGAATGCCCGACCACTTGCTCGCCGCGGCCATGCCGAACGCCAGACCTGCCGCCAGCCGCCACGGCCTGAAGATGGGCGAAGGTGGCCGATCCGCCGGGAGCTGCAGGAGCTCCCCTTCTTGATCTGACGATTCCGGGGGCGGCATTCGTCGTTCGATCCACTCGCGGTCGAAGACGAGACAGAGGAATCCTCCGACGACGAACGTGGTCACGAAGATGTCGACCATCGAGATCCGGGACTGCACGAAGTGGAGACTCTCCGTCGCCAAAAGGAGCCCCGCCACGCCCGCCCACGCGGCGCTCCCGAAGACCTTGAGCCCGAGAATCGCCAGGAGAAGGACCGAGAGGGTGCCTGCGATCGCGGCGGCGACCCGCCAGCCAAACGGGTCGTTGCCGTACGTGGCGATGCCACCCGCGATGATCCAGCGGCCGAGCGGAGGGTGGACGGTGAAGGTTTGCTCACCTGGCGCCTTGAGCTTGCATTCGCGGAACGTGAAACCGGCGTCGTAGCACGCGTCCTTCGCGTAGTAGACCTCGTCGAAGACGTAGGTTGGTGGCGACGACAGGTCATAGAAGCGAAGGCCGGCCGCCAGCGCCGTCACCGCCAGAATGGCGACCAAGGGGTGCTGGTATGCGCGCCGGCGGACGTGTCGCTCCGATCGTCCGGGTCGAACCGGCTCCTCGGCAGCGGCGACCTCGGTTTCGCTCTCCACCGACCCGAGAATAAACGCGGCAACATCGGTGGTTCGGCGCTGGTGAGGCGGCGTCTCGCCATAATCGAACGGTGGCCGGCACGCTGTTCCTCGTGGGAACTCCCATCGGGAACCTCGACGACCTCACCGATCGGGCGCGGCATGTTCTTGCGTCGGCCGATCTCATTGCGGCTGAGGACACTCGCCGGACCGGGCGGCTGCTTCAGCGACTCGGAATCAAGGCACGGATGGTGTCTTTCTTCGAGGGCAACGAGGAGAAGAGGGTTCCGGAGCTCATCGGCGCGCTCCAAGAGGGGGCAACAGTCGCCGTCGTTTCCGACGCGGGCATGCCGGGGTTGTCCGATCCCGGGTATCGCTTGATCGCGGAGTGCGTGAAGGAAGACATCCCGGTCGACGTGGCGCCCGGGCCTTCGGCCGCGGTCGCTGCGCTGGTTATCTCGGGCCTGCCCACCGACCGCTTCGTGTTCGAGGGGTTCCTGCCACGATCCGGAAAGCGACGCTCGGAACGCCTCCAGTCGCTGTCGGCGGAGCGGCGAACGATCGTGTTGTTCGAATCTCCGAAGCGGGTCGGTAGCCTGCTGGACGACCTTCATGCCGGGCTGGGGAATCGCCGCGCGGCTCTGGTTCGCGAGCTTACCAAGCAGCATCAGGAGGTTCTTCGCGGCAGCCTCGCCGATCTTGTTAATGCGGTGAGAAGGAGGGAGGTACGCGGCGAGGTCGTGCTCGTGGTGGAGGGCTCGAGCGAACGCTCCCGAGATGCGGACGAGGGAGACGCGGTGGCGATGGCCGCGGAGCTGGTTTCTCGAGGTGAGCGAAAGCGGGAGGCCGCTCGCCGGGCCGGACGACTGACTGGGATCCCGGCCAACCGAATCTATGCCCGGCTCGCGACCTCCCGCCCGAATCGCTCTTCCGACTGAATCGGCCCTTCTTACGCCGAAGCAGCGACGGGTGCACGTCCGTCAACGCGCGCGCCGTCTGTGGCCGGCCGGTCCGGCGCCGAGACTCGCTGAACCAGCAGGATGCTGGTGATCAGGATCCACGCGACGAACAGCAGGAACATCACGTAGCCGTAGCTGCCGCCGGCCGCGAGCATGCCGCTCTGAACGAACGTCGACGAGGCGGCGACCAGGAACGCAATGCTCAGCACGCTGCTGATTCGGGCGTGCCAACCGGGCAGAGCGCCGGTTCGACTGGACGCTATCGCCGTCGCACCCACCAGAACGGCGATCGGGAACCACGCCAGGCTGAACGCCATGTTTCCGAAGTCGAACATTGCTCTCGTCACTGCCTGGCTTCCGGGAACCGTGCTCTGCGCGACGCTGAAGGCCAGCGCGCTGGTCACGGCGGTTCCGATCAGCGCAACGGTTCCGGCAACGAGCCCCGCGCCGAAGGCGATCGACGCGATCCGTCCGGTTCCGCCCTCCGCACGCATGAGGTGGCTGCGGAGGCTGCCGGTGAACCACAGCGCGAACGCGATGGCGAGACCGGTCAGGTAGCCGGCCACGAGCAACCCGTCGCGGTGTTCCCCGAAGTACGCCTGGATCCGGCGGAGCGAATCGTCGGCCGCCGGAGGGGATTGGGGAACGAGGAGGACCGTCGCCACGGCGAGGATCGCGAATGCGATCCCTGACGCGGCGCCGTACCGCTCCCATCGAGAACCTTCCATCAGGTCTCCTTTCTCGAGGCCGCCCCACGGTGGGGCGCATGCCTGAAATGGTTTGGCGCTCGACGGAAGCGAACGGTTACAGCGTCAGACCGCGGACGCCGGCTCCAGTCGCTCCTCGGGCGGGCGGCGAGCCGACACTTCGGAATACGTCATGGCCGCGAGCACGAGAACCGCTCCGACCCACTGGTGCGCGGCGAGACGCTCGGCGATCCAGATCGCGCTGAACAGCGCGGCGAACAGCGCCTCTCCGGCAAGGAGGACGACCGCGCGTGTGGCGGTCAGCGTTCGCTGTCCCACGATCTGAAGCGTGTAGGCGACACCCGAGCCGAGCACGCCGGTCAGAAACAGCAGGGGAAACACCGTCCCCGACAACGCCACACCGGCCCGAATGCCGATGGGCGCCGTGGCAACGACCTGGAACAGGGCGGTGGCGCCCATCTGCGCAAGGGAGAGCGACCATGCGGAGAACTTCGGTGACAGACGGCTGACGCCGACCACGTGCCCTCCCCACACAACCGCGCCGGCGAGCACCAGCATGTCGCCGCCGTAGACGCGAATGTCGCCGAGCTCGCGGATCGACAGCAGCGCCAGTCCGATCACCGAGATCCCGACGGAGAGCCACGCGGCGCGGGGGACCTTTTGCCGAAACAGGATCGCGGCGAGAATTGGCGTGAACACGACATAGAGCCCGGTGATGAACCCGGCGTTCGTGGCGGTGGTCCGCTTCAACCCTTCGGTTTGGAGTATGTACGCCACGAAGATCAGCGCCCCGAGAAGGAATCCGGCTCCGATGACCGCCTTCGGTGAAGAAGTGGTCCGGTTCTTCGTCCTTCCGGTCATCAGCGGAACCATCAGCAGGATCGAGACGAACCCCAGCGCTCTGGTCCACGCCATGAACGCCAGCGGGGGCAGGTGGTCGAGCGCCAGCTTCCCGGCCGGGAAGGTGATCCCCCACAGGATCGGAGTCGGCAAAAGCAGGAGACCCGGATCGATGCGGCGTCGCACGTGCCGGACGATACAGGCTCATTTGGCCCCGCTGGTCGCTGCCTACAATGACCGCACGGTGAAGGACACGTTCTACATCACGACCCCGATCTACTATCCGAACGACGTCCCGCACATCGGGCACGCCTACACGACCGTGGCCACGGACTTCATCGCTCGGTATCGCCGTCTCAGGGGAGACGAGGTGTTCTTCCTCACGGGAACGGATGAACACGGGCTGAACCTGCAACGCGCCGCCGAAAAGAACGGCCAGACGCCGAAGGCCTTCGTCGATGCCATGGAGCCTCGGTGGCGAGAAGTGTGGGAGCGGCTCGAGATCTCCTACACCGACTACATCCGGACGACCGAGGCCCGTCACCGCGCCGCCGTCCAAAAGCTCTTGACGGCGGTGCACGAGAACGGCCGAGACGACATCTACCTCGGCGCATATGAGGGGCTCTACTGCGTGTCGTGCGAGCTCTACTACCCGGAGGACGAGCTCGTGGACGGGAATTGCCCCATCCACGGGCGACCGGTGGAGCGGATGTCGGAGGAGAATTACTTCTTTCGGCTCTCGGCGTACCAGGACCGACTCCTGGAGCACTACGAACAGCATCCAGATTCGGTCGAGCCGGACTTTCGAAAAAACGAGGTGCTCTCGCTGATCAAGGGAGGCCTTCAGGACTTCTCGATCTCACGAACGTCATTCGACTGGGGCATTTCCCTGCCGTGGGATCCGAAGCACATCTGCTACGTGTGGTTCGACGCGCTCACCAACTACATCACGTCGGCCGGATACGGCTCCGACGAGGAGCGGTTCGCCAAGGTCTGGCCCGCCAATGCGCACGTGATCGGGAAGGACATCGTTCGGCAGCACGCCGTGTACTGGCCCGCCATGCTGATGGCAGCCGGCATCGAGCCCCCACGCAAGGTCCTCGTCCACGGCTACTTGTTGGTCGGCGGGGAGAAGATGTCGAAGACCCGCCTGACGGGCATCCATCCGTTCCAGTTGGCTGACCACTTCGGTGTCGACGCGTACCGGTACTACTTTCTCCGCGAGATCCGGTTCGGTCAGGACGGAAACTTCTCCTGGGAATCGATGCTCGCGCGGTATAACGCTGAACTTGCCAACGGTCTTGGGAACCTGGCCAGCCGGGTGCTCGCCATGACGGATTCCTACTTCGACGGAAAAGTGCCCGACCCGTCGAGCACCGACGGAGGCCGTCTCGCCGCCGCTGCCGAGAACCTTGGGAACCGGTTCGACAGTCACATGCTCGCCTACGAGTTGACCGATGCCGTTTCCGCGCTGGACGAGTTCGTCCGTGAGGCGAACCGGTATCTGGTGGACGTCGCCCCGTGGAACCTGGCCAAGGAACCGGAGCGTCGCCAGGATCTGGGCGACGCGCTGTACGAGGCGCTCGAGGGGCTCCGCGTCATCGCGCTGTTCGCCTTCCCGGTGATGCCGAACGCGGCAGAGCGGCTCTGGACGCAGCTCGGAATCCACGGTTCGCTCGAAAAGCAGCGGCTTCCAGACGCCGCGACGTGGGGACGGCTCGAGCCCGGGACGGCCACGGCGCGCGGCGAGGGGCTCTTCCCGCGCCTCGAAGAGTGACGCCCGCGTCAGACGTCCCGGTCGAGCCCGCCGTGGATACGCACTGTCACCTGTTCCTCATGGAGGAAAAGCCGGAGGACGTCATTCGATCGGCGTCCCGCGCCGGCGTGGACCGCTTGATTTGTGTGGGGATTGACGTCGAGAGCAGTAATCGGTCGGTTGAGCTCGCTCGACAGTTCTCCGGTGTCTTCGCCACCGCGGGTGTCCATCCGCACACCGCTTCTGAGTTCGACCGGAACACGAGCGCGGCTGTGGAAGCGCTGGCCTCCGAGTCCGTGGTCGTCGGAATTGGAGAAACGGGACTCGATTACTACCGGCAGCTCTCTCCGCGAGAGGATCAGCACCGAGCGTTTCGCGCGCACATCGCCGTGTCGGTGGGATCCGGAAAGCCGCTGGTCGTGCACGTCCGAGAGGCGTGGGACGACGCGCTGAGGATCCTCGAGGAAGAAGGAGCAGAGAGGGTCGTCCTTCATTGTTTTTCGGGTGACGAGGCGCTCGCCAAAGAAGCCGCGCGACGCGGCTATTTCATCTCGTTCGCGGGGAACGTCACATACCCGAATGCCAGCGGCCTTCGCGATGCCGCCGTCGTGGTTCCCTTGGAACAGCTTCTCTGTGAGACGGACAGTCCGTTTCTGGCTCCGCAGCCGGTTCGGGGTCGCTCGAATTCGCCCGCGCACCTCCCCGCGACGCTCGCTGTTCTTGCCGAGGTTCGCGGTGTTCCCATCGCCGAGGTGAGCGCCGCGACCGCCACGGCGGCTCGGTCCGCCTTCGGACTTCCCGGGTAGCGCGGTGGGTGGGCGCATGTCGACTGCGGGGCCGCGTTTGACACCCGCGGCGGTTCGGGCGTTGGCGGCGCGTCACGGAATCCGGCCGAAGAAGTCCCTCGGCCAACACTTCTTGATCGAGCCCGCGCTGGCGAGACGCATCGTGGAGCTCGCCGAGATCGGGCCAGGGGATCGGGTCGCTGAGGTGGGCGCGGGCCTTGGCTCGCTCACCCTCGCGCTGGCTCAGGCGGCGGGGGAGGTCCTCGCGCTCGAGCTCGACCGCGCCCTCCTTCCGGCCTTGCACGAAGTGGTCGGTGATCTCCCTCGGGTCCGGGTCGTGGAGGAGGATGCCCTGCGGGTGGATTGGGGGTCGCTTCTCGGGCCCGGCGGTTGGAAGATGGTTGCGAACCTCCCGTACAACGTCGCGGTGCCGGTCGTGATGCGGACCCTCGAAGAGGAGCCCCGGATCGAAGAGCTCTTCGTGATGGTTCAGCGCGAAGTCGGTGAGCGGCTGGTGGCAACACCTGGAGACGAGCAGTACGGGGCCGTCAGCTTGCGGGTCGCCTACCGGGCTGCGGGCCGAGTGGTGCGGCGCGTCCCGACGACGGTCTTCTGGCCCGAGCCGAAGGTCGAGTCGGTTCTGGTTTCACTGGTTCGCCGGCCTCCGCCGGTCTCCGTCGACGAGTCCGTGCTGTGGCGAGTGGTCGACGAGGCGTTCGCCCAGCGCCGAAAGACGCTCGCCAATGCGCTGGTCCGGCTCGAGATCGAACGGCCGCATGCGGAGGCGATCCTCAGCGAATGCGGTCTGCCCGTCATGGTTCGCGCCGAACAGCTGGACCTGGCCTCGTTCGCGTGCGTCGCGGAGCGGTGGGCGGCGGCCCGCGCGGTTCCGTGACCCGGCCGCCGACGCAACTGCCCAACACGACAGTCGTCGAGGCGAGGGCCAAGGTGAACCTTTTTTTGCGAGTGCTCGGCCGGCGAGATGACGGTTACCACCAGGTCGAAACGGCGGTTCTGCCGGTCTCGCTCACGGATCGTCTGGAAGTTCATGCAGTGTCGGACCCGAGCTTCCGGACCCTGTCGCTCGCCCTGGAGATAACCGGGGACCCGAGCCTCGTCCGGGTCGTGCCCGCCGACGAAAGCAACCTGGTTCTGCGGGCGGCCGACGCGCTCGCCAGGAGGGTCGACGCGACCGGGTTCGCCGACGTGCTCCTGGAAAAGCGGATCCCGGTGGCCGCTGGGCTGGGAGGCGGAAGCGCCGATGCGGCCGCCACACTTCTCGCCCTGAACGACCTGTGGGGAAGCGGCCTGAGCGACGAGGACCTTCGAGCCGTCGGCACCGAAGTGGGTTCGGACGTTCCGGCGTTGCTGTCGGGCGGACCTGCGCTGGCCCGCGGCCGGGGAGAGAGAGTCGAGCCGCTCGGCTTGCCTCGCATGCGGTGGGTTCTCGTCACGTTCCCGTTCGGGGTGTCGACCAGAGATGCATACCGGTGGTGGGATGAAGACGAAAGCCGTACGGGAAACGACCCGAGGGATCTGCTTGACGCGGCGCGCGACGGCGACGTGGACGAGGTGGGGCCTCTTCTGTTCAACGACCTCGAGCCAGGAGTGGTCCGGCACCATGCCGAGATCGCCGAGGCGAAGCGGCGCCTGCTCGATGCGGGCGCCGCCGGCACGGTGCTCTGCGGGAGCGGACCGACGGTGGCAGGACTGGTTCCGCCGGGGACGGACGTGGCTGTCCCGGGAGGGATCGAGGTGGAGTCGTAGTCGCTGGGCCCCCGCGACTCGAACGCGGATTTCCGGGACCAAAACCCGGCGTCCTGCCAATTGGACGAAGGCCCAGTGAAGCACCTCAACCTTACCGTTTCGGGCGTGCGGTCCAGCATTAGGAGTATTTGGCCCGGCCGCCCCTTGCGCCGATGACATAATTTCGCTGCCAGCCTCGAACCGAGGGGTGGCACGGAACGGCCGCTACGGAAGGTCGACCGAAAGGAAACGCTTGGCCGCGCGCAAACCTCCCCGAACAATGGCCGCCGTGGTGCTTGCCGCCGGACGCGGGAAGCGAATGAAGTCCGCCCGCCCGAAGGTCCTTCACGACGTCTGCGGGCGTCCGTCGCTCTGGCACGTGCTGACAGCGGCCCGCGCCGCTCGCCCGGCGACGCTCGTCGTGGTGGTTCGGGAACCCGGTGACCAGGTCGAGGAGGCCGTCCGTGCGTGGGGGCTCAAGCCTGAACCGACCTTCGTCTATCAGGGAACCCCGCTCGGCACGGGGCACGCGGTTGGGGCGGCAGAGTCGGCAGTCGGTGACGCCGAGGACCTGCTCGTGCTGTCGGGTGATGACCCGCTGGTCGGCGGCGACCATGTTCGGGCGCTCCTCGCCGCGCACCGCCGATCGAAGGCGTCGGCAACGATTCTCTCCACGACTCTCGACGATCCAACCGGCTTCGGACGGGTGATTCGCCGAGGCGGTGAGCTCGTCGAGATCGTCCAGGAAGTGGACGCGTCGCCGGAGCAGCTCGCGATCAAGGAGGTCTCGACGCTGGTGTACGTGTTTCGGCGGGAGGATCTGTTCAAGGCGCTTCCGCTGGTCGGCCGCGAAAACAAGCAGGGCGAGTACTACCTGCCCGACGTCATTTGGATCCTGAAGGACAAGGGCGAGAAAGTCGGGGTGCTAGGGGTGGACTTTGGCGGGGGACTCGGCCTCAACTCGAGAGGCGGCCTGGCCGAGGTCTCCAGGATCATGCGTGCCCGCATCATCCAGCGGCACATGGACAACGGCGTGACGTTCGTAGATCCCGCCACGGCGTACGTCGACATCGACGTCGCGATCGGCGTCGACACGGTGATCCTTCCCTTCAGCTTCCTCCAAGGTGCCACGCGAGTCGGAGCGGGGTGTCGAATTGGTCCGGGCACGCAGATCCTCGATTCCACGGTGGAGGAAGAAGCCGAGGTGGCGTTCTCGATCGTCCGCGGGGCGCGCATCGGTCCGGGCGCCATGGTGGGGCCCTACGCCAGCATTCGCCCCGGGACGGACATCGCCGAGGGCGGCAAGGCGGGGACGTTCGTCGAGATGAAGGCCACGCGTCTGGGGAAGAAGAGCAAGGTGCCGCACCTTTCGTACATGGGCGACGCCACGATCGGGGAGGGCGTGAACGTGGGCGCGGGCACCATCACGTGCAATTACGACGGGTATGAGAAGCACCCGACGGTTATCGAGGACGACGCGTTCATCGGTTCGGATACGATGCTCGTCGCACCGGTGAAGGTGGGGAAGGGAGCCGTGACCGGAGCCGGCTCGGCCATCACCAAGGACGTTCCCGCGGGCTCCCTGGCGGTGGAACGCGCAGAGCAGCGGGTTGTACCGGACTACGCGAGGAGAAGAGCGCGAGAGGCAACCGGAACCGAGGGCGACAAGGGGAACAGGAGGAGGGGGCGCAAGCGTGGGAAATAACACCGCTCGCGTGATGACCACGAAGCAGCGGATGATGGTTTTCTCGGGGACCATGCATCCGACGCTCTCGGAGGACATCGCCCAGCACGTCGGGATCGCGCTCTCCGAGGCGCGCATCTCTCGGTTTTCCTCCGGCGAGATCTACTTCCGGCCGGACGAGAGCGTCCGCGGGGCAGACGCGTTCGTGATCGAGACCCACGCGGAGCCAATCAACGAGTCGATCATGGAACAGCTGGTCATGATCGACGCCCTGAAACGGGCGTCGGCCAAGCGGATCAGCGCCGTCATTCCCTATTACGGCTATTCGCGCCAAGACAAGAAGACCCTGGCCCGGGAGCCGATCTCGGCCAAACTCATCGCGGACTTGCTCTCCGTGGCGGGGGCGGACCGGGTGATTTCCGTAGACCTGCATTCGGGACAGATCCAGGGTTTCTTCGATTTCCCCGTCGACCACCTCACTGCGCTTCCGCTTCTGGCCGAGTACCTCCAGAACGACATCAAGGTCTCGGAAGACATCGTGGTGGTTGCCCCGGACGCGGGAAGGATTCGGACCGCGGCTCGACTCGCGGCGTACCTCCATTCGCCGCTGGCGTACGTCGACAAGCGCCGGTCTCGACACGAGCCGTCGAAGATAGAGACGGTCGAGATCGTCGGCGAGGTGTCGCGACGCCCATGCGTCCTGGTCGACGACATGATCGACACTGCCGGAACAGTGGTCGAGGGGGCCCGCGCTCTCGGTGCTGCGGGCGCCGTGGAGGTCTATGCGGCGGCCACCCACCCGGTGCTCTCGGGCAAGGCCGTCCAGCGGCTGGCGGAATCACCGATCACCGAGACGGTCGTCACGAACACGCTACCCATCCCCGAGGAGAAGGCCCAGGTCCTCGGAGACCGGCTGACGGTCCTTTCGATCGCGCCGATCATCGCCTCCGCCCTCCTCGCGGTGTTCGAGGAGGAATCGGTCTCCGAGATCTTCCACGGCGAGAACCAGCCGTAGCGCCAAGCCGTGCCAATGAGCCGGCGGGTCGACCTCAGCCACGTCATCGAGGACGGAATGCCGGTCTACCCGGGCATGCCGGCTCCGGTGGTCGGCGCCATCGCCGACCACGAGAGCTCGCGTGACCGTTACGACGGCAAGGCGGAGTTCTTCCTGGGGAGATTCGATCTTCCGGGGAACACCGGCACCTACCTCGATGCGCCGTTCCATCGGTACAGGGGCGGCCACGACCTCGCGGAAATACCGCTCGATCGAATCGCCGGCGTTCCCGCCCTGGTGGTTGATGCGCCGGCCGAGCACCGCCCCATCGACCTGGGTGTGACCGCCGCGGAGCCTCGAGGTCGGGCTCTTCTGGTCCGCACGGGTTGGGATCGGCGGTGGGGCACGGACGCGTATTGGGAGCCCGGCCCCTTCTTCTCCGAGGGCGGTGCTGACGAGTTGTCTCGAACCGGTGCGCTCCTGGTTGGAGTCGACTTCGCCAACGTGGACGACACCGGAGACCCGTCGCGACCGGCTCACACCATCTTGCTGGGCGCCGGGATCGTCATCGTCGAGCACCTGACCGGACTCGCCGCCCTTCCGCAGACCGGGTTCACGTTTTCGGCGGTTCCGCCTCGGATCGTTCACGGTGCGTCGTTCCCGGTTCGCGCGTTCGCTGAAATGCCGTCGGGATCGCAGGGGCCGGTAGAATGATCGGACGCCTCGTGTTGAGGCGGACCGTCGACGAGTCATCGGGGGAACGGCATGGAACGAAAGCTCGTGGGGCGACCCCGTCAGGACAGGGGGAAGGGCGCCGCCCGCCGGCTCCGAGCGAACGGCCTGGTCCCGGCGGTCGTCTACGGTCACGGGGCCGACCCCGTTCACCTGGCGGTTGACGCTCGAGAGCTCCTTCACCTGCTCCACACCGACGCGGGCACGAACGTGCTGGTGAATCTTCGCGTCGACAGTGAGCAGCTCCTGGCCATCCCTCGAGAGATCCAGCGCGACCACATCAAGGGACAGTTCATCCACATCGACTTCCTGCGGGTGGCGCGCGACGAGAAGATCGCCGTCGAGGTCCCGGTCCACCTCGTCGGGGAATCGCACGGCGTGAAGGAAGGCGGCGTGGTGGAGCACCACCTGTGGAACGTGCAGGTCGAGTGCCTTCCTCAGGACGTTCCCACGGGGATCGAAGCAGACATCTCGAACCTTGGGATCAACGAGTCGCTGAAGGTGGCCGACGTCCCCGCCGGAGACAAGTTCACCATCCTGACGTCCCCCGAAGAAGTCATCGTCTCGGTGGTGCCGCCACAGGTCCTCAAGGTCGAGGAGGAGGAGGTCGCCGAGGCCGTCGAGGGGGAGGCGGTGGAGCCGGAGACGGCGGAAGCTTCGCCGGTCGAAGAGCCGCAGCCTGAAGGGTGAGGCCTGGCTCGTAGCCGGGCTGGGGAACCCCGGCGCCGAATACGCGCGAACCCGGCACAACGCCGGCGCCATGGTCGTCGAGCGACTCTCGGAAAGCCTTGGCGCACGTCTGAAGAAGGTCCGGTTCGTGCCCCTCTTCGCCGCCGAGGCGAAACGCGACGGCGTCCCGCTGTTGCTCGTCACGCCCGGAACGTTCATGAACGTGAGCGGGCCGCCGATCGTGTCCGTGGCGAAGAAGCGTGGGATTCCCGTCGATCGGGTCGTCGCTTGCCACGACGACATCGACCTCGCCTTCGGAGCGCTCCGCATCAAGAGGGGCGGGAGCACGGCAGGCCATCACGGCCTCGACTCGATGGTGGCGGCGTTTCGAAGCGCCGACTTCTACCGCGTCCGGCTGGGGGTCGGGCGGCCGGCGGGGAGATGGCAGAACGTCGACTTCTTGCTGAACCCGTTCAGCAAGAGTGAGCAGGAA
>JALYGK010000002.1 GCA_030777105.1 Actinomycetota bacterium
GCCCAGACGCTTCGGCTCCTGTCGATGAATCGACCGAGCCGGGACAGCTACCGATCCCCATCGCCGGAGGAGGGGAGCCCAGGGTCCTGGTCGTGCTCCCGACCTACAACGAGAAGGACACCATCCGCGGCGTCCTCGATGGCGTGCTGGCGATCGGGCCGAACATCAACGTCCTGGTCATCGACGACGGGTCTCCGGATGGGACGGGTGACGACGTGGCAGCGGTGGCGGAGAACGAACCGCGAGTCCGGCTGCTTCGCCGGCCAGGGAAGCAGGGCCTGGCCAGCGCCTACATGACCGGTTTCCGAATCGGCGTGGAAGACGGATACGACGTCGTGGTGGAGATGGATGCGGACCTTTCCCATCGCCCCGAGGACCTGCCGCGGATCCTGGACGCGATTGCCTCCTACGACATGGTCATTGGGAGCCGGTACGTGCCCGGCGGCGAGGTGACCAACTGGAGCCGCAGCCGGGTGGCGTTGTCCAAAGGGGGAAACGCCTACGCCAGGACGATGCTCCGGTTCCCCATCGCCGACAGCACCAGCGGCTTTCGAGCGTACCGACGCTACGTCCTGGAGTCGCTCCTCGCCGACGGAATCTCTTCGGAGGGGTACGCCTTTCAGATCGAGCTCGCCTACCGAGCGTGGCGCTCGGGCTTCAGCGTGGGCGAGGTTCCCATCCTGTTTCGCGAGCGGGAACATGGCCGGTCCAAACTCTCACGCCGGATCGTCGCCGAGGCGCTGTGGCGCGTGGGGGCCTGGGGCGTGAAGGACCGCTTCGCGAAGGCGCCGTCCCAAACACGGTCCCGTCCCTCTTCTGCCCCCTCCGCAAAACCCCTATAAGGACCGTTATGTCTACTTAATCGCGACGAGCACGCCCTCCTTCCGTCCACTTCAGGACGCGAACAACGCCAGCTGATCGTTTCTCATCTCGATCCCCCGCCACGCCGCCGAACGTTCAGCCACCTGAGCAGCGGTCCACTCCCGCAGCTTCTTCAGCGCCCACCGTTCGGCAGCCACTTCCGAGCGCCTGAGCCCCTCTCGGAACTGGTGGACGTGGAAAGCCTCGTGCGCCGCCAGGGCGACCAGCCGCTCCCGCCAGCCCCGGACCGTGATCCAGGGCGCCGTCACCAGGCCCGTGTAGCGGTATGCCCGGGGATAGCCGCGATTCCTGAGGGCTCCCGGGAGACGGAGCCGAACCAGGAACATGGTCCCCGGCAACGGTTTGGGGCGCCGGGGCGGCTCTGGGTATGCCCGCCCTGTAAACGACTCCCGGGGGTTTCTGGCTCGTTCGATCCGCAGCTCCACGCCCGAGGCGTCGATGCCGACGAACGCTTCCTGAATCAGGAGCCGAAGCTCGTCCTGATCGGCCGAAATGGCCTGGCTGACGACGATTCGCACGGCCGGATGGTAGCGTCGGCCACTGACACGCTTGTTATTTTGCCACCGCCTGGTGGATCTTTTCGCGGGTCACCCCGTGGTCGCTCAAGATGTGCGCAGCCACGCCTTCCCCCTCATCCAGAAGGCCCAACAGCAGGTGTTCGGTCCACACCGGCGAGTTGCCAGAGTCCGCCGCTCGACGAGCCAGTTCCAGGCTCTTCTTCGCCCGTGGCGTCAGGGGGATCCTTCCGGCGGGGGGCTCTGACCCCAATCCAATGATTCGCTTGACCTCGCCCCTGACGGCCTGCGCCGAGAGACCGAGCTCGCGGAGAGCCCGAGCCGCCGCCCCGTGACGATCTCTCAACAGCGCCAGCAGGAGGTGCTCGGTCCCGAGATAGTTGTGGTTCAGGCGATGAGCTTCATCTTGCGCCCTCACCACGACTTGCCGCGCCTCCTCCGTGAACCGCTCGAAAGACCGGCCGTCGGCTCTCCCCCGTCGCCGTCCGAATAGCGAGGCGAATCTGTGCCGCTGCTGGGCGGCCTGTTTCGTGACGCCGAGGTTCGCGCCGATTTGGGCCCAGGAGCATCCGGCGGCTCGCGCTTCTTCCACAAAGTGGCCGATGAGCTCGTCCCCGAGGCGCTTGAGGACCTCACCGTACTCAACAGCGACGGCCACGCGGGCAAGTGGCTGAGAGGCTGGGCTCCGTTCCTCCACCGTCCTGATCAGGTCTGAGAGATCGACCGCACCTTTCGCCTTCGGCATGACGTCAACCTTAGATTGACGCCTCGTCCTACGTCAAGCCGAGATTGACGCTCACCAGTGGCCGCGGTGCAGGATCTCCTCGAGAGACTTCTTCGTTCGGGTGTCCGCCGACGACTGAACCGGGTCGGGGGCCGCATGGCCGAGCGCGATCGCGCCGATGGGTTCCCACTCGTCAGGGACGCCGAACTCCTGCTTGAACGCAGGGGTGGTCGGGGGGTACAGCCCGAAGAACAACGCTCCCAGGCCTTCGTCAACAGCCGACAGCAACATCAGCATCGCGGCGAACGCGGCGTCGATATGCCAGTACGGCGCTCCCCACCGCGACTCGTCCCGGTCGGTCCAGCCCTTGTCGGGCTCTGCGTAGCGGTCCAGGTAGGCCTTCTTGCTTCCAAAGACCACGACGATGACCGGCGCTCGTCGAAGACCCTCGTGGGGCCAGTCGCGGTCCCCTTCCGACACGACGTCCCAGAACCGATTGGTCTCCTCCGGGCCCTCGAAGACCAGGAACGCATAGCCCTGGGTGTAGCCGGCGGACGGCGCTCGGTGGCCGCTGGTCAGGATTCGATCGACGACCGCTCGGGCGACTGGAACGTCCTGGAAGGTGCGAACCATTCTCCGTCCCCGGACTACGTCCTTGAACTCCATCGAGGGACTCAGGTCGGGGCGTCTTACCAGCGGAGCTTGAGGTCGCGAGCCGCCTTCGCTTCGTCGAGCCGGCGAACCGGTGCGGTGACCGGAGCTTCATGAAGCAATTCGGGGTCGGTCTCCGCCTCTTTGGCCACCTGGAGCATTGCCTCGGCGAAGGCGTCCAGCGTCTGTTTCGACTCCGTCTCCGTCGGCTCGACCATCATGGCTTCCTCCACGATGAGCGGGAAGTACACCGTGGAGGGATGGAAACCGAGATCGATGAGGCGCTTGGCGACATCCATGGCTCGAACGCCGTGCCGGCGGAACCGCTTCGCGGTCGCCACGAACTCGTGCATCGGTCGGCCGGAGAACGCCAGCGGGTACGAATCCTTCACCAGACATGCCAGGTAGTTGGCGTTCAGGACCGCCCGCTCCCCCACTTCGCGGAGGCCATCGCGTCCGTGCCCGAAGACGTACGCGTACGCCCGAACGAGAACGCCGAAGTTGCCGTGGAAGCCGTGGACGCGACCGATGGAGTCGGGGCGGTCGTGGTCCCAAAAGTACCGCCCGCCGTCCTCGTCGAACCCCAGGACCGGCCTGGGAAGGAACGGCGCCAGCCGTTCCGTAACTGCCACAGGTCCCGCTCCCGGTCCGCCCCCTCCATGGGGCGTGGCGAACGTCTTGTGCGTGTTCATGTGGACGATGTCGAACCCCATGTCGCCCGGACGGACTCGACCGATGATCGCGTTGAGGTTCGCGCCGTCGTAATACAGGAGCCCACCCACCCGGTGCATCGCCCGGGCCATGGCCTCGATCTCCTCTTCAAACAGCCCAAGCGTGTTCGGATTGGTGAGCATGAGGCCCGCGACGTCCTGGTCGGCCATCTTCTCCAGGGCGCTGAGGTCCACCAAGCCACGCGCATCGGAAGGGACCTGCACCGCCCGGTACCCGGAAAGGGTGACGCTGGCCGGGTTCGTCCCATGAGCCGAGTCAGGGATGATCACCTTCGACCGCGGGTTGCCGTTTTTCGTGTGGAACCCGCGCATGATGAGAAGTCCGGTGAGTTCGCCGGACGCCCCCGCCGGTGGCTGGAACGTCACGCGGGCCATCCCGGTGATTTCGCACAGCGCGCGCTCCAAACGCCACAACAGCTCCAGTGCACCTTGAACCGTGGCCTCCGGCTGATGGGGATGCAGCCGCTGGAATCCCGGTAGCGCGGCGACCGCCTCCGCAACCTTGGGGTTGTATTTCATGCTGCAGGAACCCAGCGGATAGAACCCGGTATCGACGCCATAGTTCATCTGCGACAGCCGCGTGAAGTGGCGGACGATGTCGGTTTCGCTCACTTCTGGAAGCCCCCGATCGGCCTCGGCTCGGTGCTCCTGCCCGAGCTCCACCGAAGGAACGTCGAGGTCGGCGAACGTCGACGCGCGTCGGCCCCCCCGCGCGCGTTCGGCAAGCGTGCGGGTCGCGATGTCCGGACCTCGGCTCCGAACCGGCGCGCCCACGCGATCGACCGTCA
>JALYGK010000003.1 GCA_030777105.1 Actinomycetota bacterium
GCTCGGGCCCGAGCGCCGGTCCCGAGTGTGGCTCGACGTGCACGAGGACGGCGTGGTGGTGGTCGACCCCCAGCGGCTGGACCAGGTGCTTCGCAACCTCATCGAGAACGCGCTGAAGTTCTCCCCGGCGGACTCCACGGTGTTCGTCGAAGGCCGGGTCGGTGACGGCCGGCTCGAGCTATCCGTCGCGGACCAGGGGGTGGGGATCAAGCCCGAAGACATCCCTCGGATCTTCGACCGCTTCCACCAGGCCGGAGACGCTCTGACCAGGGAAGCGGAAGGCGCCGGACTCGGGCTGTACATCACCAAGCGCCTCGTCGACGCCATGGGCGGCAACATTTCGGTCACCTCGGCGCCGGGCGAAGGGGCCACGTTCCGGGTGAGCCTGCCCGCCCGGCCGCCAGCAGACGCCGCCGATTCGTCCGTGGCGACGTTTCTCGAGGGAGCGCAGCCGGCGCCGGCACGTGGATCCGAAGCCACCGCGTCCGGAGTCCGCCCATCAACTTCTTGAACGCGCCCTGATTCCGGCAGCGGCAGCGAGACGTTTGAACCACGCCACCAGTTCGGGGAGCTGGTAGGCGGCGGTTCGGCCGCTCGGATTCGGGAGCACCCACCACGTCGATCCACCGAACGCATCCGGCTGCGGACCGACGGTTGCCCCGCGCCGGTCGAACGCCAGGCGGTAGGCCCCGACGCCCAGGACCGCGACGTAGAGCGGCCGGAACCGACGCACCTTCCCGATCAGGGTTCGTGCGCTGGCTCGAAGCTCTTTCGGGTTCAGCTCGTCAGCCGCGGCCGTGGCTCGCCGCACGACGTTGGTGACGCCCACGCCCCGTTCGAGGAGGGCCTGGTCCTCGAACGGCGAGAGCACGCGGTCGGTGAACCCGGCTTGATGCAATGCCTTCCAGAACCGGTTCCCAGGCCGGGCGAAATGATGTCCGACGGCTGCCGAATAGAGGCTCGGGTTGATGCCGACGAACAGAATGCTGAGATCCGGAGCGATGACGTCGCGAATGGTCTTGTTCGCCGCTGCGACCAGCTCTTCTCGGCTCGGGCGCGGTGGCGCCTGCACCGCCTTCAGCTCACCAGGCGGTAGGCGAACGCACGGGCGTCGAACCGCTCCAGGTCATCGATGCTCTCTCCCGTGCCGATCAGCTTCACCGGAACGCCGAGCTCCTCGCGCACCGAGAGGACGACCCCGCCTCGAGCGGTCCCGTCCATCTTCGCCAGCACGACGCCGGTCACGTCGACCGCCTCCCTGAATCCCCGGGCCTGCGCGATGCCGTTCTGTCCGGTGGTCGCGTCCAGGACGAGCAGCACCTCGTCGACGCGTCCCCCCGCCTTCTCCAGCACCCGCTTGACCTTCGCCAGCTCCTCCATCAGGGGCTGGCGAGTATGGAGCCGGCCGGCCGTGTCGACGATGAGGACGTCGGCTCCTCGCGCTTTCGCCGCTTGCACGGCGTCGAACGCGACGGCCCCGGGGTCCGCGCCTCTGGCCTGAGCCACCACGTGCGCTCCAGCCCGATCGGCCCACGTGGCGAGCTGCTCCGACGCCGCCGCCCGGAACGTGTCGCTGTTGGCAAGGCTCACCGTCTTGCCTTCTCTCCGCAGGGCATGCGCGAGCTTCCCGATCGTCGTGGTCTTGCCGGTCCCGTTCACGCCGACCACCATGACCACGCCCGGTGACCCCTCGGGCGTCGACCAAGGACGGTCGTGCTCGAACGTCCGGGCGATCTCTTCCACCAGGACCTCGACCGGATCCGAATCGGGCTGATAGGTCGAACGCACTCGGGCGACGATGTCTGCAGCCGCCTTCGGACCGACGTCGGCGCGGACCAGCGCGTCTTCAAGAGCCTGCCACATGTCGGCCGACGGCTCGCGGGCACGGAAAAGCGATCGGATTCGACCCGCAAGGCCCGACGGTTCGGGTGGGCGTTCAACAGGTTGCGGCCTCGGTGGAGCCGGTGCCGTGGCGACGGCGCGTGGCTCGGCGACACGCGGTGGACCACCCCTCCGTCGTGTCGCGACCGCCGCTGCGACGATGACGACGAGGATTGCGAGCGCTATGGCGACGCCGACCACGGTGGCGATACGTCGGCTCCTTTCTCGGTTTGGGGCGACGTGCCGGTGGAGGAAGGACCGAGGACTAGCGGACCCCTGCCTCGACGGCCAGCCGTTGTGAGATTACCCGCGAGGCACCGTCGGTCCTCATCGAGACGCCGTACAGGACGTCGGCAATCTCCATCGTCCGTTTCTGGTGGCTCACCACCAACACCTGCGAGTCCTTGGCGAACTCGCGCAGGACCTCGAGGAACCGGTGGAGGTTGACGTCGTCCAGTGCGGCCTCCACCTCGTCCAGGACGTAGAACGGGCTTGGCCGGGCGCGGAAGATCGCGAACAGGAACGCCAGAGAGGACAGTGCCCGCTCCCCACCCGACAGGAGCGAAAGCCGCTTGACCCGCCCGCGTCCCGGCCGGGCCTCGATCTCCACGCCCGACGTCAGCGGCGCCTCCGGGTCGAGCAGCGTGAGACGGCCCTCACCGTCGGGGAACATCGTCGAGAACAGCGACGCGAACTCACGAGAAACGTCGGCGAACGCGGTTATGAACAGCTCGGCGATCCGGCCATCGATGTCCCGGATCACCTGCTGAAGGTCGCGGCGGGCCGCTTTCACGTCCTCGATCTCTCGGGTCAGGAAGTCGTACCGCTCCTGGAGCGCGTCGAGCTCTCCGAGCGCGAGCATGTTGATCCGGCCGAGCAAGTTGAGCCGCCGGGCGACCACATCGGCTCGCCGCTGAAGGGCATCGACCGAATCGTCCTCGGACAGCGCGGCCACCGCGGCGTGGGGGTCGGCACCATGTCCCTCGCGAAGTATTCGCTCGGCATCGGCAATTCTTGCTTCCAGGTCGCGCCTGGCTCGATCGTCCTCTTCATGCTCCTGCCGAAGGCGCTCGGCTGTCGCCGCTTCCTGGCGCCATGCGCGGTTGGTCTTGTCCTGCTCGGTCTGCACTTTTCGAAGCGCGTCTGTGGCGGCACGCCGAGCCGCGTCTGCACCGGCCAGGTTTCCTTCCGCGTTTCGAAGCAGCTCTTCGGCACTCGCCCGCTCTACCTGCGCTTCACGAACGGACTCGAGGAGCGCTGCTGGGTCTTCGGATGCGAGCGACGCGATCTCCTTCTGGAGCCGTTCCACCGCGACCTCCAGGCGCGACCGGTCGCGGCGGAGCGCTTCCACCTCGACGCGAAGGTCGATCGGAGACTCCGGACTCGAGCCGAGACGCTCGCTCAGCAGCTGTTCTTCCCGGCGCAGCGTCGCCACCTCGCGCTCCGTGCCGGCCATCTCGTCTGCCGCCGCGGTGATCGCCACGTCCGTCTCCTCCAACTGGCGCTTTACGGCTTCCAGGCGCCCCTCGATCCGCGCCCGGATCCTGGCGCCTTCTGAGAGCCGCTCTCGCAGCGCGGCGAGCTGCCGCTCCACGGATGCCTCTTCGGCGGCCACTTCCTCCAGCCATCGGTCCGGAGCCGTCGGTGTCGCCACGAAGTTTTCACCGACCAGAAAGCCGTCACGCGTGACGAACTGCGCCCACGCGTGGTCCCGGTGGCGATCGACGGCTTCGCGAAGGTCTGCGGCCAAGTACACGTTCGCGAGGAGCACTGAAATCAGGTGACGGACCCTGGGGTCAGGCGCGACCAAGTCGAACAGCGGCTCGCCGGCGCCGTGGTGGGTCCCCTCGATCGTCTCCGCGCCGGCAGACGACGGTTCCGCCGCCATCAACCGGACGCCCGCCGCGCCATCGGTTTCCGCATCGGCGAGGAGGTCGGTCCGATCCGGGTAGACGACCGCATCGCCTGCCGGTCCGAGCGCCGCTTGGAGTGCTCGGTGGAGATCCTCCGGAGCGGAGACCAGCTCTCGCAAGATCCCGATCGGTTGCCGCGTGGTCCGCTCGAGGAGGCCGGTCCCCGGTGTCTCGGTGAGCTGCTTTCGTCGCGCCTCCAGCAGCTCCGCTCGCGCGAGGAGTCCGCGCTCCCGTACCTCCAGCTCCGCGAGTTCGCCTGCCAGCTCCGTCTGCCGCTTGGTGAGCTCGGCTTCCTCTGAGGCAAGCGGCGTCTCGGTTGCGTCGAGCCGTTCGATTTCCGACTCCAGGCGCTCGGCCCGCTGCTCGAGCTCACTCATCCGCATCCGGAGACGGGAGAGTTCTTCGGAAAGCGCTTCGGACGCCGCGGCCTCGGCCGCCCGAAGCGCCGCTTCCTTCTCATCGAATGTTTGCCGAACGGTTCTCAGGCTCTCCTCTGTGCGCTCGAGCTCCTCCTCCAACGCGAACAGCCGCGCCGTCCGGTTTCCCGCCGTGCCGGCCCGCTCACGCGCCTCCCCTTCACGTCGAATGGCGGACCGAAGACGCGACTCGGCGTCGGTCCTCGCGGCGACCGCGGCGTGGTAGAGGCCGTCGGCCCGGCGCTCGGCCGCCTCCGCGACGGCGCGTTCGCCGTCCAACCGGGCCAGCTCGTTGTCCAGCTGCGCCAGCCGCTCGCGCATCTCCTTCCGCCGCGCGGCGACCGCTTCCCATGCGGGGAGGCGGCGATCCCGCTCCGCGTAGAGCTCCTGGAGCCGCGCCGCGGCAAGGCCAGCCGCCACGTGGGCCGCCTCCGCGGACAGCGATTCGTGGCGGCGGGCCAGATCGGCCTGCTGCTTCAGCGGCTTGAGCTGGCGGCGCAGCTCGCCCGCCACATCCTGAAGCCGAACGAGGTCCTGCTCGAGGCCGGCGAGTTTTCGCTCGGCCCGGTCGCGGCGCCTTCTATGCTTCGCGATCCCCGCCGCTTCCTCAATGAACTGGCGGCGTTCCTCCGGACGAGCCCAAAGGACGGCGTCGAGCTGCCCCTGCCCGACGATCGTGTGAAGCCCCCGTCCCACACCCGAATCGGAAAGGACCTCCTGAATGTCGAGGAGCCGGCAGGGTCGCCCTGCCAGGCGGTACTCACTCTCGCCGGAGCGATACACCGCCCGGCTGATCTCGAGCTCGGACGCGGGGATGGGGATCTTGCCGGCATCGTTGTCGACGACCAGCCGTACCTCTGCCATGCCCAGCGCAGGCCGAGCCGGGCTTCCGGCGAAGATGACGTCTCCCATGTTGGCCCCGCGGAGCGCTCGCGGACCCTGTTCGCCGAGCACCCATGAAATGGCGTCGACGATGTTGGACTTGCCCGAGCCGTTCGGACCAACGATGACGCTGATCCCAGAAGTGAACTCGAGAGTCGTCTTGTCGCCGAACGACTTGAAGCCGCGCAGGGAGAGCGAACGAAGAAACACCTTGGGGCAAAATGCTAACCGGGCGACGCTCGGAATCTGGGAGATCGAATCAATTCACGCGGGACGCTAAGGGTCACCGAGCGATGACGAACTCCTGGTTGCCGGTCGGCTCTTCCTCCGTGACATCGATCCCTCGGACGCGCGCCGACGGAGGTCCATGACGACACCACTGCACCATCGCGTCGACGGTTTCCGAGTCACCTTCGAACGCGGCCTCCACTCGCCCGTCCGGCAGATTGCGGACGAAGCCTCCAACTCCCCGCGCGGACGCCTCGTTCCGGCAATACCAACGGAAGTTCACGCCCTGGACTTCTCCCGACACGAACACGTGGACACGCTTCGCCACCGTGAGATCTATACCGCTTGAAGAGCCTCGCGACGGTAGCTTCAGGCCGCGGCCGAGCCCATGACCTTCCTGGATGGCTGGCGGATCGGGATCCGAAGCTTGACGCGGTTCAGCGTGAGCGTGGACGTCTGCGTCGAATGCTTGATGTACGGATCGTCGTCCTGAGCCAGCTCTATGCGGACGCGGTGTCCTTGGAGCAGCCGCCATCCGTTCCCGTGGAGATCGAACACGGTGGTCTGGTTCGGCGACTCCACCCTGCGGACGCCGCGGTCGATCATCACCGCGGTGCCGTCCGGAAAGACGTCGTAGAGGCGCGCGTTCAACTGGACGCCGCTTCCCGTTCCCGTGTGTGGCACCCGCACTCGAGTGCCCCCGATCATGGTGAAGCTCCGGGGAAGCGGCTCTGACTCGTACGTCGCCACCCCTTCACCGGCCGGCGTCGTCTCGACCGGACACCGGTTGCCGTTCGTCCGCTCGTTCGTGATGGGTTCGGCCCGAAGGGCGTGGTGGTTCGGCTCCGCGTCATGGGTTGTGGTCTGGACCCCCTTCGCAGCGACCACGAGCCTGTTCCGAGCGAGATCGCCGAACGTCCCGGCGACAAAACGCCGGCCGGGCTCGTCCAGGGGCCGAGAATCCGTGGCGTTGGCCGGACAGACTTGAAGCGCGGCGCGGACGTTGAACGGCGGCCGAGGCGCCGATCGGTTCCCCGGCGGACGGGCGAAGAAGTCGATGAACCCGTTCAGGCGTGTGGTCACTCCCACCCGTTTCCGGTCGGGTGGAGCAGCGTTCAGATTCCCTCCCGGGTAGTCCGAATACCGGCACACGTGACGGTCGTCGCCGCAGACGTCGCCCCACTCTTTCGCCTTGTTTTGCGTGAAGTGCTGGTAGTCGCCGTAATCCTCCTGAACAGGATAGTTCCGAACCGTCGCCTTGAGCCGTTCGACCATCCGGCGGTTCTCGACCGCGGTGAAGAGCGGGTCGGTGAACGTGCTCGCGCTGAAGACGGGGACGGGCCTGATGGTTCGGTTCCGCAATCCCCTGAAGAACTCGTTCTGGTAGTAGGCCGACCGGTCGTTGATGAAGGACTGCGCGATCTCCGTGACGGTGCGAATGCAGAGCGGGTTGGTTTCGTACGGGTCCGACGACTCGAGGCACGTCATCGCCTCGTGGACCCACTCGGGGAACGTGGTGTGGTCGACGGCCGCCGCGTTCCCCGCGGCATACAGTCCCGCGACGATCGACCTCTTGGGAAACCCAAGAGGCTCCAACGAGTCGGAGCCATCGGTGGCGGGCAACCGATTGCGATGGTGCTTCCCCGTCGGGACGAGCGAATAGACCAGATCCGTCCACCCGTACTTCGGGGCCGCCGCAGCGAGGCGCATCCTCTTCCCCCCCGGGCTGGTCCAGTTCGGGTCGGTTAGCGCGAGCCACGAGAACCCCCCTCCGTACGACCCGCCGGTCACCACGACCTTCCTGGGGTTCACATTGAAAAACGGGTCGTCGGCGATGAGCCCCGCCAGGTACTGGTAGTCGTTGACCTCGTACAGCCGCGAGTCCAGCTGGGTTTCCCCTGTGGAGCCTCGGTTGTCCCTGTTCACGAAGCCTCTCGCCGTGTACGTGAGGACGACGTATCCCCTCGCCGCGAACCACGCGTTGCTGTAGTGCCACTTCTCACCACCGGCGTCGATAGTCGGCGCCTCCCAGCTCGTCTTGTTGCCCGAGCAACACCCGTGCATCATCACGATCAGCGGGTACCCCCGCCGCGGCACGGGGTTCAGCGCGGGGTCGGGCAGCGAGACGTCCACGTCCAGGGCGATGTCGCCGTTCTCGTCCGCCCCGGCGTTCGGGTCAGGCGTGGTCTTCGCCGGAAGGGCCACATAGCCGTCGTACTTCTGGGGAACCGCCACGGCCTTCACCGCTCCGACGTTGGGCGTCCTTCCGCCGGCGTCGGGCACACCGTCGTCGCAGAATGTGAACGGAAGGGTGACGCCGTTCGACGTGTCGTTGTCGAGCGCGTCTCGCTGCGAGCACGCTGCTTTCAATGACGCGAGGTCCGCGGAGACCGGTGTTGCGCCAACCAGAACCGCCGCGAGTCCGCCCAACGAGGCAATCACAACGGCCAGGGTGAATGGCACCATTTTTGGGCCTCGGACGGGCACGATCAAAAGAGCATACCCACGCTTGTGGTGACCGACTAGAACGCCGCGGCCGCCACAGCTAATGGAGATTCCTCGAGTCGCGGCGGCCCCGGCCCAGGCCGGTACCGCTTCCCGTTGGGGCGGAACCAGGTCACCGTGCCGTTTCGCTCCCGCATGACCCTCCACCCGTACTCGTGCACCAGCTTGTGGTGGAAGAAGCACACCAGGACGAGGTTGTCCAGTTCGGTCGGCCCTCCCTGGTCCCAGTGCCTGATGTGATGGGCCTGCAGATACCGCCTGGTCCCGCACCCGGGGAAGCGGCATTCGCGGTCTCGGTGCTTGAGGGCGCGCATCATCCACCGGGGAGGGTTCCTGCGGAGCCGTCCCACCCGAAGGACGTCTCCCTTCTGGTCCTCCAGCAGCCAGGCCAGCTTCCCCGACAGGCAAGGCGGGCGGCCGTCTCTGAATGGATCACCGGGCCGTCCTCCAGCTCTGAGGCGCCGTTCTCGGC
>JALYGK010000004.1 GCA_030777105.1 Actinomycetota bacterium
GGACTGTGCGGCGGAATGGTCTTCGCGGCGCGGGACCTGTTCGAGGCGCGCCTCCGGCCGCCGGTCGCCACGGAGCCGCCTCCGGGCGGATCGGCGCTGTTTCGCTACGTGGTTCGCCGGTTGTTCCAGAGCTTTGACCTTCCGGTAGGCCCGGTCCGCTACATGACCTTGATGGTCCTCCCCGCCGGCGACGGCCGTCTGGGGCTCCGCGGCCTGGCCTCCCGGTCCGTCCGCCGGGAGTGGCCCCGCATCAAGCGCGACCTCGACCGCGGCGTGCTGTCGCCGGTCGGGCTGGTCCGCGTCCGGTCGCTCAACCCACTGGAGCTCGGAAGAAATCATCAGGTCCTGGCCTACGGGTACGAACTCGACGAGCCGCGTCGCCGAGTCGCGGTCCGCGTCTATGACCCGAACCATCCCAACGCGGACGACCTGGCTCTTTCATTCGGCCTGAACCCAGGACCGGACTGGGAGGTGGGATACATCGCGGGAGAGCTGCCCGTCCGAGGCTTCTTCCGAACCCGCTTCCGGCCGGCGGACAGAACGTCACTGGGCGTCCTTCGTATGATCGTTGAGTCGGATCCACCCGACGCCCAATGAGCGACATCAGCAGGTCTCGAGTTCTCGTTGCCGTAGCGGTAGCGGCCGCCCTCGGCCTTGCCGCCTGCACGCCCCCCGAGACCGACACGGCCGCGTCGCCCTCCCCGCAATCCGCCTCGCCGACACCTCAGCTCAACGTTTCGGACGACCCGATCGTTCGCGTTGTCGACCGCGTCGCTCCCAGCGTCGTAAACATCACGACGCAGGTGCTTGAGCTCGATCCGCTCGGGGCGGTGCAACAGGGAAGGGGAACGGGAACCGGATTCATCATCCGCGAGGACGGCGTCATCGTGACGAACTTCCACGTTGTCGAGGGGGCCACACGGATCCGCGTCGTCCTTCCGCCCCCAAACCGAGATACGTTC
Organism: Actinomycetota bacterium; assembly: GCA_030777105.1. Taxonomy (GTDB): domain Bacteria; phylum Actinomycetota; class UBA4738; order UBA4738; family UBA4738; genus JALYGK01. Next base: position 963 of record JALYGK010000004.1, read on the forward strand.
ATGGCCAGGGTCATCGGCGGGGACAGGGAGCACGACCTCGCCGTGCTCAAGGTATCGGGCGACAACCTCCCCACGATTCCGCTCGGAAATTCTTCGACCCTTCAGGTCGGCCAGCGGCTAGTGGCATTGGGGTACGCGCTTGCCCTGGAGGGCGGTCCGACGGTGACCTCGGGGATCCTCAGCTCGCTGCAGCGGACGATTCGGGTCGGTGACCCGGGGGCCGGCGTAACGCGCATCCTCGAAGACGCCTTGCAGACGGACGCGGCGATCAATCCAGGGAATTCCGGCGGGCCGCTGGTCGATCTCGCCGGCAACGTGGTTGGCATCAACACGGCCGGAGCGGGCCAAGCCGAGAACATCGGCTTCGCCATCGCGATCAACGCCGCCAAGCCGATCATCCAGCGGGCAATACGAAGGCCGGAGGCGCCGGTGGCCTACCTCGGCGTCTCGACCACGACGCTCGATTCAGGCCTCGCCTTCCAGCTGGGGCTTCCGGTCGAGCAGGGTGCGCTGGTTCAGGCGGTGACCGGTCCGGCAGACGAGGCGGGGATTGAGCGGGGTGATGTCATCGTGGCGTTCGAGGGACGGAGGGTGATCACGTCGGAAGACCTGGGCCGGGCGATCCTTCAGCGGGATCCCGGCGACAGGGTTGACGTGCGAATCATCAGGCCGGACGGCGAATCGGCCACGCTACGAATCGAGCTCGGCGTCCGGCCGCTTCCGACCCCGTAGGGAGCCTCCGGGGAAAGGGACGCCACCTGAGTTAGCCTCGCCAGCGTGAACGTGCCGTTCGAACCGGGCGAGAGGGTCCTGTTCGTCGACTCTCGAGGACGCCGCTTTCTGGTCCGGCTCCAGTCCGGGGCGACCTTCCACTTCCACGACGGCGCCGTGCCGCACGACCTGGTGGTGGGGTCGGAGGAGGGGACGGAAGTGCACTCGAGCACCGGAGCCGCCCTGCTGTGCCTTCGGCCAACGCTCTCGGACTTCATCCTCAAGATGCCGCGAGGGGCGCAGGTCATCTATCCGAAGGACATCGGCGCCATCCTCGTGTTCGCCGACATCGGGCTCGGTGCGCGGGTGTTGGAAGCGGGGACCGGCTCGGGTGCGCTCACCATGGCGCTGTGCCGGGCCGCTGGTCCGGACGGGCACGTGGTTTCCTATGAGGCGCGGCATGAGTTCCACGAGAAGGCCGCGTCGAACCTGGAGAACTTCCTCGGGAAGCTTCCACCGTGGCTCGAGTTACGGCTGGGTGACGTTCGGGAGGTCGCGTCGACCGGGGAATTCTTCGACCGGGTGGTTCTCGACCTCCCCGAGCCGGGCGCCCTACTCGGCGAAGTCGGTTCGGTCCTCCGTTCGGGCGGTCTGATCTGCACCTACCTCCCGACGACGAACCAGGTCCAGGAGTCAGTCCTCGCGCTCAACGCCGCCGGCTACATAGAAGTGGAGACGTTCGAGATCGTCCTCCGGACATGGCACGTCACCGAGCGAAGCGTCCGCCCCGACCACCGCATGGTCGCGCATACGGGATTCATCACCGTCGCGCGGAAAAGTGCGGCGTGGGACTAAGTACCTAGAACCGGTCAGCCGAGGAATTCGTATAGGACAAAAGACCCTCAGCCTTGACCAGTGTTGCCGGAGAGGGGTCTTAGTATGGAGACGCCGCGCAATTAGGGAAGGGGAGAGCAGGGGATGCCCCGGGAGAGAGTGAGCGAACCGGACCCACAGGAGCAGCTGGAAGCCTACGAAAAGGAGATCCACCAGCTCCAGACGCAGATCAAGTTCCTGGAAGACGAGACCTCTCTTCTGCGGCGCCGCCTCACCAACTCACCGCGCCAGGCCAAGGTTCTGGAGGAGCAGATCCTTCAGCTCAGAAGCGAGCTCGCCCGGACCACCGCGCAAAACGAAAAGCTCGTCAGCGTGCTGCAAGCAGAACGGGAGCGCGTGGAGGCCCTGAAGGAAGAGGTCGAGAAGCTCGCTCGTCCGCCGGCGACGTTCGGCGTGTATATCCGGCACAACGAGGATGAGTCGGTCGACATCTTCACCGGCGGCCGAAAGATGCGGGTGAACGTGGATCCCGAGATCGACAGGTCGCGGTTCCGCAAGGGCGTCGAGGTCATCCTCAACGAGGCCCTGAACGTCGTCGACGTCCTGGACCACGACATCCTGGGCGAGGTCGCCACGATCAAGCGCCTGCTCGGTGAGGATCGCGCGGTGCTCGTCGGGCGGGCGGACGAAGAGATGGTCTCGCTGCTGGCGTCTTCGATTCGCGGCCATGTCCGGGCCGGCGACTCTGTTCTCTACGACCCGCGGTCTGGCCACTCGCTGGAGGTCCTACCGAAGGAAGAGGTCGAAGAGGTGGTCCTCGAGGAGGTTCCGGATATCACCTACGAGGACATCGGGGGACTGGGGCCGCAGATCGAGGACATTCGCGACGCCGTCGAGCTTCCCTTCCTGTATTCGGAATTGTTCGTGGAGCATCAGCTTCCGCCGCCAAAGGGCGTTCTGCTCTACGGCCCGCCGGGCTGTGGCAAGACCCTGATCGCCAAAGCCGTGGCGAACTCGCTGGCCCAGCAGGTCTCCGAGAAGACTGGCCGGAAGGCCGCCCATTCGTACTTCCTGAACATCAAGGGGCCAGAGCTCCTCAACAAGTACGTCGGAGAGACGGAGCGGCAGATCCGGCTGATCTTCCAGCGGGCCAAGGAGAAGTCCGAGGAGGGCTTCCCGGTGATCGTGTTCTTCGACGAGATGGACTCGCTGTTCCGCACGCGGGGATCCGGGATCTCGAGCGACGTGGAGAACACCATCGTGCCGCAGCTGCTGTCGGAGATCGACGGCGTGGAGTCGCTGAAGAACGTCATCGTGATCGGCGCCTCCAACCGCGAGGACATGATCGACCCGGCCATCCTTCGTCCCGGCCGCCTCGACGTGAAGATCAAGATCGAGCGGCCCGACGGTCAGGCCGCGCGAGAGATCCTGGGCAAGTACCTCACGTCCGACGTGCCGCTTCACCGGGACGAGGTCCGGATGGCCGGCGGAGATTCGCCGCGCGCGATCCGCCGGCTGATCGACGCCACCGTGGAGCGCATGTATTCCACGTCGGACGAAAACCGGTTCCTGGAGGTCACGTACCAGTCCGGCGACAAGGAGATCCTGTACTTCAAGGACTTCAACTCCGGGGCCATGATCGAGAACATCGTGCGTCGGGCGAAGAAGGTCGCTATCAAGCGGTTCCTCCAGGAAGGGGAGAAGGGGCTCAAGCTCCAGGACCTGCTCTCCGCGATTCGCGACGAGTTCAAGGAGAACGAGGACCTGCCGAACACCACCAACCCAGACGACTGGGCGCGGATCTCCGGCAAGAAGGGCGAGCGGATCGTGTACGTCCGAACGCTGCTGGGCGACGACCGCGGCGGCGAGGGACGTCAGGTCGAGCGAATCAACGCCGGTCAGTACCTGTAGCGGCGTATAGTCGGGCGCGGCTCAGCGACCAAGGAACACAATGGCGATTCCAAAAGTCATGGGCATCGAGACCGAGTACGGGATCTCGGGCCCGGGGATCCCCGATTTCAACCCGGTCCTGTCCTCGTCGCAGGTCATCACGTCCTACGCCGGATCGCTCCGGAGGATCCGGTGGGACTACGAGCAGGAATCGCCACTCCGCGACGCGCGCGGCTTCGAGCCGGTGCAGGAGCGGCAGCCGGTCGAAGAGGACCTCGGACTGGCGAACGTCATCCTGCCGAACGGCGCGCGGTACTACGTGGACCACGCGCATCCCGAGTATTCGACGCCGGAGTGCGCCACCGCCCGCGGACTGGTCGTGCACGACAAGGCGGGGGAGCGAATCCTCGAGAAGTCGCTGGAGTCGGTTCGCGACCTCCTGCTGCCGGGACAGCGCATCGCGATCTACAAGAACAACACCGACGGAAAGGGCAACTCCTACGGCTGCCACGAAAACTACCTTGTCGACCGGACCACGCCGTTCTCACGGATCGTCCGCGACCTGACTCCGTTCTTCGTCACGCGGCAGATCTTCACGGGCGCGGGGAAGGTCGGGTCCGAGAGCCCGCGCGAGGAGGCTCGGCAGGTCGCCTACCAGCTGTCGCAGCGGACCGACTTCTTCGAAGCAGAAGTCGGTCTCGAGACCACGCTAAAGCGGCCCATTATCAACACGCGCGACGAGCCGCACGCCGACCCGGAGAAGTACCGACGGCTGCACTGCATCGTGGGCGACGCCAACATGTGCGAGGTCGCCACGTTCCTCAAGGTGGGGACGACCGCGCTGATCCTCAAGCTGATCGAGGACGACCTGCTTCCCGACCTTTCGCTTGAGGGGCCGGTTGCCGCACTGCACGAGGTGTCGTGGGACATCTCGTGCCGGCAGACCGTTCGGTTGCGCGATGGGAGGCGGGTCCGACCGCTGGAGCTTCAGTGGGAGTACCTGGACCACGCGAAGAAGTTCGTGAAGGAGTCCGAACCGACCGCGGAGAACGGCGAGATCCTCCAGTGGTGGGAAGCGGTGCTGACCGGCATCGAAGAGGATCCGCTGTCGATGCATCGAGAGCTGGATTGGGTGGCGAAGTACCGGCTGCTGGAGGCCTACCGAGAGCGAGACAGCCTGGATTGGGACGACGGGAAGCTCGCGCTGATCGACTTGCAGTACCACGACGTCCGGCAGTCACGGGGGCTGTATTACCGGTTGGTCGAAACCGGGAAGGTCGAGCGACTGGTCTCGGAGGCAGAGGTCGAAGCAGCGATCTCGAACCCGCCCGATGACACGCGCGCGTACTTCAGGGGGCGGTGCATCCAGAAGTACATGGACTCGATCGCCGCGGCGTCATGGGACTCGATCATCTTCGACACCGGCGCAGACGTGTTGCAGCGCGTCCCAACCCGGGAACCGCTGAGGGGAACGAAGGAGCACGTCGAGGAATTGCTGGACGACTCCGAAAACGCCACCGACCTCATCGCCGCCATCCAGCACTAAGCCCCTTGGCCGTCACGGTCTCCAGGTCGGCTCGAATTCGAAGACGTTCGGTGTGCGCGTGATTCGACGGACTTTCGAACCGTCGGTGTTCGCCACATAGATATCGCCGCGCAACGAGTTGCGTTCCGGCGTCAGCTCTCCCTCATGCACGACATAGACGATTTCGCTGTTGTCGGGGGACCAGTCCCCTTGGACGCCGCGGACGATGCGTCGTGGCTCCGAACCGACATGCGGTCGCAGGGTGAAGACGTAGACCTGGCCATCGGATCCGCGGGCATCGAACGCCACCAGCCGGCCATCCGGAGACCAATCCGGCCACCCGGCATCGTCGGAGATCAAGCGTCGATCGGTTCCGTCGGACCGCATGACGTGGAGCGCGGCGCCGGTGCACGTGGCGCAGAATGAAGTGAACGCGATCTCCGTCCCGTCCGGCGACCACGTCGGGTACTCGTCCTCTCCAGGCACTGCCAATCGAACGGCATTCGATCCGTCGGCGTTCATCACGTAGATGTCACGATCTCCGTGCCGATCGGATGAGAACGCGATACGTCGTCCATCCGGCGACCAGGCCGGGCTTCGCTCTTCAGCGGGATGTTTCGTGAGGTTGACCGGATTGGATCCATCGGCGTTCATCACATAGATCTCGTGGTTCCCGTCCCGGTCGGTGCGGAAGATGATCTTCGATCCATCCGGTGACCACTCAGGTGAAAAATCATTGGCCGGATGGTTGGTGAGGTTGACGCGATTCCGGCCGTCAAGGCCCATCATGTAGACGTCGGCATTGCCGCCGTAGAAGTCCCACTTGCCGTCAACGTCGGCTGAGAACGTGACCTGGCCGGATGGCTCTCCAATTGAAGGACTGAGCGGAGAAGACGTTGGTGGAGGAGCTGATCTCTCCGGTGAACTGGTGCATGCGGAAAGCAGCACGACGGCCGCCCCCGCGAATCGGATTGCCTTCGTTCTTCGACCGGTAGGAGATGGGGCGTTTGCGTGACTCAACGGCGATCTTCCGAGAACTCACTGAACGCCCCCCTACAATAGGACTCTCGAGCGAAAGGAGGGTCGAGGCTTGCCGCAGGAGCAGGAACAAAAGCGAACTCAGCGGAAGGGCGGAGGAGGCTCCTCGGACGAGGGAGGCCAGACCGCCGCCACCGAGAAGGCCGAGAAGCTCAAGGAG
>JALYGK010000005.1 GCA_030777105.1 Actinomycetota bacterium
GAGATGACCGAGTCCGGCGTCATCAACGACACCGCCCTGGTCTTCGGCCAGATGGACGAGCCTCCGGGTGTGCGCCTGCGCGTCGCGCTGTCGGCGCTGACGATGGCTGAGTACTTCCGCGACGTCATGAAGCAGGACGTGCTGCTGTTCATCGACAACATCTTCCGCTTCGTCCAGGCCGGGTCCGAGGTCTCCACGCTGCTCGGGCGGATGCCGTCGGCCGTCGGCTACCAGCCCACGCTCGCGGACGAGATGGGAGAGCTCCAGGAGCGAATTACCTCCACCCGCGGACGGTCGATCACGTCGCTCCAGGCGGTGTACGTCCCCGCGGACGACATCACCGACCCCGCGCCGCACACGACCTTCGCCCATCTGGACGCCACGACCGTCCTTTCGCGAGCCATCGTTGAGCAGGGGATCTACCCGGCGGTGGACCCGCTCGACTCGGTGTCGCGAATCCTCGACGCGCGGTACGTGGGTGAGGAGCACTACACGGTCGCGCGGCGGGTGCAGGAGATCCTCCAGCGGTACAAGGACCTCCAGGACATCATCGCCATCCTCGGGGTCGACGAGCTGTCGGAGGAGGACAAGGTCGTCGTGGGGCGCGCCCGGAAGATCCAGCGGTTCCTATCGCAGCCGTTCTACGTGGCGGAGCAGTTCACCGGGATCGAGGGGAAATACACGCCGATCGACGAGACCATCACCTCGTTCAAGGCACTCGCGGATGGTGAGTACGACCACCTTCCCGAGCAGGCCTTCTACATGGTCGGCGGCATCGAGGAAGCCGAGGCGAAGGGCAAGGATTTCGAGAAGTCCGGCAGGGAGGGCTGATCAGCGTGCCGCTGGAGGTCTTCGTGGTCACGCCGGAGCGGGAGCTCTGGACCGGCGAGGCGAAGATGGTCGTCGCCCGCGGCAGCGAGGGGGAGGTCGGCGTCATGTCGGGCCACGCGCCACTCCTCATTCAGCTGGGAATCGGGCCGCTCTTCATTCACACCGAGGGCGAGCGGTTGGCCGCCGCCATCGACGGGGGGTTCCTCCACGTCATGTCCGAGGGAATGGACAGCCGCGTGGACGTCCTTGCCGAGAATGCCGAACTCGAGCGGGACATCGACCTGAACCGCGCGCAGCAGCTCAAAGATGAGGCGGAACGTCGGCTCAAGGAGCAGGATGACGCCGAAGCAGCCGCCGATCTGGCGAAAGCGCTGACACGACTGAACCTCCGCGGCTAACCCATACAATCCAGGCATGGATCGGCTGCTCGTAACGGGTGGACGCCGGCTCTCCGGCCGCGTTCGCATCAACGGGGCGAAGAACTCGGCGCTGAAGCTCATGGCCGCGTCTCTGCTGGCCCGCGGTCGCTCGGTGATCGAGAACGTCCCTCGGATCCAGGATTGCCTGACCATGGCGGACGTGCTCGAACACCTCGGCGCTTCCGTCGAATGGGACGGTTCGACCGTCATCGTCGATACGTCGAACGCCGACGGTATCGAGACGCCATACGAGCTGGTTCGCCGAATGCGCGCGTCCATCGTCGTGTTGGGGCCGCTGCTCGCTCGGTTCGGCCAGGCTCGTGTCGCCATGCCGGGCGGATGCAACATCGGCTCCCGGAAGATCGACCTGCACCTCAAGGGCTTCGAGAAGATGGGCGTGGAGTTCGCGTACGAGCACGGGTACCTCGAGGCGAAGGCGCCGGAGCTCCAGGGCGCGTTCGTCTCGCTGGACTTCCCCAGCGTTGGCGCCACCGAGAACGTTCTGATGGCGGCCGTGTCGGCGACGGGGACCACCGTCATCGAGAACGCGGCGCGCGAGCCGGAGATCCAGGATCTCGCCGCGGCGCTGGTGGAGATGGGGGCGAAGGTCAGCGGCGCCGGGACGACCACTATTGAGGTCGAAGGCACTGAGGCGTTCACGCCACTCAACCACCGGGTGATCCCCGACCGGGTCGAGGCGGGGACGTTCGCCCTCGCGACGTGCGCCACCGCCGGCGACGTGGTCCTGGAGGATGCTCGAGCGGATCACATGGACCTGGTCCTGGACAAGCTGACCGAGGCCGGCGCCACGATCGCCACCGAGCAGACTGGGATCCGGGTAGGCATCAGTGAGCGTCCGCTCGCTGTGGACTTCGTCACGTTGCCGTATCCGGGCTTCCCCACGGACCTTCAGCCACAGATGATGGCGCTCCTGGCGATCGCGCGAGGAACGAGCATCGGAACCGAGAACGTCTTCGAGAGCCGGTTCATGTTCGTGGACGAGTTGAACCGAATGGGTGCGGACATTCGAACTGAAGGCCACCATGCGGTGATCCGAGGCGTGGAGCACCTATCCGCCGCACCGGTCAGAGCCCTCGACATTCGGGCCGGCGCCGCCATGGTGATCGCCGCGCTCGCGGCCGACGGCGTGAGCGAGATCTCGCATCTCTATCACGTGGACCGCGGGTACGAAGACTTCGATGGGCGGCTCGCGTCGTTGGGCGCCGAGCTTCGCCGGGAGCAATCGCTGTCGCCAGCGCTCGCGTGAAGCGAGTAGCATTCGCACTCTCTCTCATCCCGATCGTCTTCGTAGGTTTTGCGCCCGACTCGCCTCAGTCCGCATTCGGCCAAGTTCGCACGCCCGCCCCGATTGGCTCCGTATACATGTACGTCCTCCCGGGCGTCTCGTTCGAGGACTTCATTGCAGTTCCAGACATTCGCCGGCTGGCATCCCGAGGAGGCGTCGCTCTCTTGACGACGAAGGGTGGCGGCGGCGACCGATCCACCGCTACTTACGCCACCCTTCTGAACGGCCGCGTCACGGACGCCTCGGAGAGGGGGCCTCCGCTGTTGTTCCGTGCGCTTGAGAGGAGCACGACTGTGACCTGTCGAGCCGAACACTTGGCGACGACAAACCAACCGGCGTGCCCCATTGATCCGAACGTGCTACCTGTTCGAAGGTTCACGGTCGTCGATCTTCGGCGAGGGCCCGAGTCGGTCTTGCCTCCCGGAGCTTCCGGCATCTTTACGAACGCGGGACTTCTGGCCGCCGTCGCCAGAGACGCTGAACGCAGGTCTGCCTCAGATCCCTTGGAAGCCCTGGTCCTGGTGGTGAGTCCGGCACCATCCGAGGAGATGGACGAGGTCGGTGACGAGGTGACGCCGGTCATGGCTGCATGGCGTAGAGCCGACTCGGGACGATCGCCGAAGACGCTGACCTCCGACACCACGCGTCAGGTCGGTCTGGTAGCAAATGTCGATGTCGCGCCGACGATTCTTCGGTTCTTGCGGATCCCGATTCCCTCCGAGATGGACGGCGCTCCCATTCGCGCCGTTGATGCTCCCGCTCCATTCGAGCTGCACCGTCTCCATCTCGCCCAGCGGCACATTCGGCTACCCATTCAGCTCGGCCAGATCGCCTTCGTCTCCTTTCTCGCCCTCCTCGGTGTCACGGCGCTCATCTACCTTCGGAGACGCGGGACGTTGTCTCCTCGCGTCGCAGTGCCGCTGCAGTTTCTGGCGCTGAGCGGGTTGGCCTTCCCCGTCACGGTGCTCGCGGGAGGGCTGTTGCCCCGGCTGACGTACGGCGTGGTCCTGCCGTATCTCGCCCTCACCACGATCGCCCTTGCCGGGCTTTCGTTGTCGGCGCGGAGCCGTGGGCCGATGGGGCCTGTCGTGTTCATCGGCGCGGTGAGCCTCGGATTCGTCCTGCTCGATGGGGTGCTCGGAGGGCCGGCTTTCCGGGTCCCGCTCATGGGCGGAACGATGTTCGACGGCGTCAGGTTCTATGGCCTGCCGAACGGGTTCATTGCGGTCCCCCTGGCAGGTGCCCTGTTCATCGCCACGACGCTTCGGCCATATACCGGCTTCGTTCTCCTCATCGGCGTTGCGCTGTTTGCGGGGTTCCCCTCGCTGGGGGCCAATCTCGGCGCCGCCGCGACCATCTTCCCCGCGGCGGGCCTCTGGTGGGTGTTGACCACGCGAAGCAGGTTTGGACTCCGCGAGGTCTCGTTTGTCGCTGGCGTTGTGGCGCTGGGTATGGGCACCGTCCTTCTCGTCAATCAGTACCTCGCCGATGCGCCCACCCACGTGAGCCGGTTTGCGGAACGAACTGGTGGGCTGGGCGACCTTCTCACCCTGGTGTGGCGCCGACTAAGGGTTGGTGTCGGCATGCTCAACGACGTACCGATTGCGTACGTCCCCGTGCTCGGGCTTCCCGTTGTCGCGTGGCTCGCCCAAAAGGGCCCCGCGCCATTCGGTGAGGCACTGCAGCTTGCGGGCGAGCCGTGGCGCGACGCGGTCACGGTGATCGCTGTGTCGAGCTTCCTCGCGTTCTTCGCCAACGACACGGGCGTGGCGGCCGCGGCTCCAGGTGCTCTTTTCGCGCTCGCGCCGCTTGCGTACGCTGCGTTCCACACCAACCGCCGACAAGACACCGCGCGAGCAACAGGGATGATTGGTCATGAGTGACCGGGTGGAGCTGGTCTGGTATGGCGACGACGCCCCGTGGTACGACCACGGCCCGCAACACCCGCTTCGGCCGCAGCGCGTCCTCCTCACCCGCGCACTCATCAAGGCGTACGGAATCTTGGACGGTGAACGTGTGGTGGAGACACCCGCGCGGGATCCGACCGACGACGAGCTGCTCTTGGTACATACCGACAGCTACATCGACGCGGTTAAGGGCGCTGGCTCCGGCAAGCCGGGCGATTGGTGGAGGTTCGGATTCGGGCCCGGAGACAACCCGATCTTCCCGCAGATGCACGAAGCGTCGGCCCGGGTCGCCGGCGCGTCGCTCGTTGCAGCCGAAGCGATCCTGTCCGGGCGGAGCGAACACGCATTCAATCCGGCGGGTGGCCTTCATCATGCGATGCCGGAGCGCGCCAGCGGCTTCTGCGTCTACGACGATCCGGCCATCGCCATCGCGTGGCTGCTTCAGCAAGGGGTGAATCGAATTGCCTACGTGGATGTCGACGTTCACCACGGCGACGGTCCCCAAGCCATCTTCTACGGCGACCCGAGAGTCCTGACCATCTCCATCCATCAGGACGGCCGAACGCTGTTCCCGGGAACCGGTTTCGTGGACGAGCTCGGATCCGGCGATGCTCGCGGCACCAAGGTGAACGTTCCCCTGCCGCCCTACACGCTCGACGACGAGTGGCTTGCGGCGTTCCGTGAAGTGGTTCCGCCACTCGTATCGCAGTGGCAGCCCGACGTGCTCGTCACACAGCTCGGCTGCGACACGCACTACACGGACCCGCTGGCCATGGTCGGGCTGACCACCCGTGCGTACTTCCAGACCGCGAAGATGCTTCACGAACTGGCGCATCAAGCGGCGGGTGGCCGGTGGCTGGCGACCGGCGGAGGCGGGTACCAGTGGGTCAACGTCGTTCCGAGGGCGTGGACCATCTACTTCGCTGAGATGGCGGAGGGGCACCTACCGGACGAGATCCCCGAGTCGTGGATCGAACAGGCGGAACGAGAAGCAGGCCATGAGGTACCGCACACCCTTTCCGAACGCGCGCCTGCCGTCGCCGGACAGCAAACCTCAGAAGTCGTGCGGGCTCTGGTTCGCCAGGTCAAGTCGACCGTCTTCCCTTTTCATGGGTTAGGGGGGATAGGAACCTCGGTTCCTTTGCTCTAAGGCGCCCTCGCGTGAACCGGCCGCCCGCGCGCACCGTGGAACCTCAGATCTCTGTCGGGATGGCCGCTGATTCGCCATCCGCCCTCGTGGATCAACCGGTGGTGGGCGAAACACAGCAGCACCAGGTTGTCCAGGTCGGTGCCTCCTCCGTTCGCCCAGTGCACGATGTGATGGGCGTACAGCCACCGCCTCCTGCTGCATCCGGGATACCGGCACGTCATGTCCCGATGACGAAGGGCCCGGGCCAGCGGTCCTGGCACCGCCCGGCCGCGCCTGCCGATCCCCACCGCTTTGCCGTCTCGCTCCAGCACCCACTCGATCCGGGCGTCGCAGGCCAGGCGGCGGACCGCCTCGGTGGAGAGCCGCCGCCCTCCCTCGGTCTCGGCCAGCCAGGGGCCGGCGGCCCGCTCCCGGCCGGCAACCGCCTCCGCGTCGGCGTGGAGCACCAGGGTCGCCGGAGTCGGCTCGGCTTCCCTGCCCCCGGTCACCAGCTCCACCAGGGCGTCGGCCATGCGCGCCTCCCCCGGTGAGTCCGGCTGGTCGGTGAGAACCACTTCCTCGGCCCGCTTGGCCAGGGCGGCTTCCACCGCCGCCCCCTCCTCGGGCGGGAGCATCCCCGACAGGCACAGCATCCGCTCCTCCCGGTCCCACCACGTGGCCACGAACCGCCGGCGGCGAGCCTCGGCCTCGTCCCGAACCACCACCCGGCGGTGGCGCTCGGCCTCCCGCCACAGGGTGGCGGGCCGGAGCCGGGGGCCGCGGCGGACCCACAGCGGTTCGGTCTGGGGCGTCACGAACCGGACCAGGGGCCGGAGCTGGTCCCACGACAGCCGCCCGGAGCGGTAGGCCGCGAAGATCCGGGGCAGCTCCTTCACGCCCCGGGCCACGCGGAGCCACTCCCGGGCGGTGCGCTTCGTCAGCCCGTACCGGGACGCCAGCCAGGCGCTCATCGAGGTGGCCCCGTGCCTCCGCCACAGGCCTCGCTCGTCGCAGTCCCAGATCGCCTCCAGGAAGTCCGCGGATGCGGCAGTCATCTCCGCGGCCGCGCGGTCCATCCGCTCGACCGGGTCGGTGATCCTGACCGCCACGGCGACTTCCATGGGTGTGATCTTAGAG
>JALYGK010000006.1 GCA_030777105.1 Actinomycetota bacterium
CATCCGCGTCATGGCGCCTTCTCATCCCACCCGTAGAGCGCCGAGATGATGAGGTCGCCGACGTGGTTCGGCATGGGCGCGAAGCGGTTGGCTTGAATTCCGGACGTGCTGGCCGGCAGGTTGATGCCTCCCCCGGGCACTACTCCCGAGCCGGGCGGCAGAGGTGGAATCGAAACACCCGGAGGCAGCGGCAGCTGCGGAACCGGAGGCAGCTGAATCGGTGGCACCGGCGCTCCCCCCGAGATGCTTGGACCCGATGTCGCAGAGCTCGACACCGGTGGAGGCGGGGTAGACGTTGCACACCCGCCCGGATCACCCGGACCGACGCCGATGATCTGGTCGAAGAGCTGGTCGACGACGCCGCACTGCCCGATGAGCGCGTCGACTCCCAGGGGACCGAGCGACTGGACGAAGATGTTCGCCCAGGGGACCGGTGTGCCGGGGTCGCAGTTGAAGCTGTTCTCGTAGCCACAGTCACTTCCCTGGCGGGCCACGCTCTGGTAGCCCTGAACGGAGTCCTCGAGGTACGAAATGGTCGCGGCCAGGTCCAGCTGGTGCCTACCGAGCGTTTCCATCACCACCCGAAGGTTGTTCAGCGTGGAGTCGAGGACCGGCCGGTTTCGAGCGACCAGGTTGGCCGTCTCGTGCGACGCCAGGTCAGTCGCCTCGAGCAGTGTGGCGAGCTCTCGTTGCCGCAGCGAAAGACGGTTGAAGACGGTGCGGAAGCTGTCGATAAACGAGACCAGGTTCTCCCGTCGCTCACCGAGCGTGGTGAACAGCACTCGAAGCGAGCTGATCAGCCGGGAAAGCTGTTCCTTCCGCGAATCGACGGCGCGAAGGACATCCCGAAGTCCGGTGAGCAACCGCCTGACCTCCTGCCGCTTGCCGGCGGTGATCTGACTCAGGTCCTTCAGGAACTCGTTCAGCGCGACCGGGTCCGACTCCTGGGCCAGCCGGGTGGAGATGTCGTTCAGCTCGACGATGTCGATCGGCGTCGTGGTACGGCTGAGCGGGATGGTGTCGCCGTCCTGGAGGAGCTCGGTTCCGCCGTTCGCGCTGAGCGTTCGCTCGGGGAAATCCGAAATGAGGTTCACGGACCGCTTGCCGAGAAGCGTCTCGACGACGATCTCGGCGCGGGTGTCCTTGGTGAGCTCCACGCCCCGGTTCACGCCGAGGTCGATCGCGACGATGCCTGCGTGAATCCTCACGCCGTTGACGCGCCCGGCGTCCAGGCCGGCTACCCGGACCTTGTCGTCCGGCTGGATGCCCGCGGCGTCCCGGAACAGCGCCGTGACCTTGTAGGTCCGGGCGAACACGCCGCCCGTCAGGAGCAGCGAAACGGCCGTTCCGGCCAGGATGATGACGAGCGCGATCGCCCCGATGACCCGGTTGTTCCGCTCGAGGAACGACTTCTCCAGCCCGCCGCCGCGCTTTCTAGCCATTCATCACCGATCCCATGAACGCCTCGAAGCTCCCCGGGAGCGCAGCGCCGGCCGCGCTGGCGTCACCGTTGTCGTCGTCATCGTCTCCGCCGTCTCCACCACCGCCGTTACCGGGCCAGAACCTGCCGCAGCCGACATACGGCGGGACGGCGCGTCCCCGGCGCTGGGTCGGGTTCTCCGTCACGGGGTTGCCGACGATGTTGCCGTCGCGGTCCTTCAACACGACGGCGGTGATCCGCACGTTGAAGAATTCGCCCCAGCTGGTGGTCTGGAAGTACGGCGAGATCCCGGCGGGGAGGCTGCACAGCGTGTGCTCGAGCTGCCGACGGTGTTGCGCCAGCGTCCCCAACACCGCGTTCAGCGACTGGAGGCTCACGTCGATGTTGCTGCGGTTCCGCCTGAGCAGCTGGTACAGGAGCTGCTGCACGTCCGCGAAGTTCACGACCAGCGATTCGATGTCGCCGACCATGCTCTCCAGGCTTCCTCCCAGGACGTCGAGGTGCTCGATGATCTGGTCCAGTGCCTGGCTCTGGTTGGCGTATGTGGTTACGACCACATCGGAGGAGCTGATGAAGGTCTTGATCTGTTCGTCCATGTCACCGAGGCGCCGCGCGAAGATCCCGCCCTGGTCGAGGAGCTGTCTCACCACGACCTCGTTGCCCCCGAGCGCGTGGTTCATGGCGTCGAGGAACGCGTTCGCCTTGTCCGGATCGATGGACTGCAGGATCGGGCCGAGGCTGTTGAGGAACTCGTTCAGGTCTCCGGCTTCAATCGTCTGCGACTCGGGGATCCGGTCGCCGTCTTGATAGAAGCCGGTCCGTCGATCGGCCTGGGCAGTGGTGGTGTGGAGCACCGGCTGGGCGCCGCCTCCGGGGTAGACGTAGAGGAATCGCTGTCCGAGGACGTTTCGCCACCGCATGCCTACCAGGCTGTCCGCCCTCGGCAGCTTGACCTCCTTGTCGACGGTGAACTCGACGATGGCCTTGCCCTTCTCGATCTTCGCGCCGAGCACGCGTCCGACGTCGACGCCGGCGAGCTTCACGGCGTCGCCCTTGAAGATGCCGTTGGCGTCAGCGAACTCGGCCTCCAGCCGGTATTCGTCGCTGAAGAGGCGGAGGTTGCCGATCTTCACCGCGAGCCCGACCGTGAAGATGATCGAGACGACGGTGAAGACGAGCACCTTGACCAACGTCGCCTTCGAGAACCGGGTGCGCATCAGACAGGGCACCCCAACGCTGCGCGTATGTCGTCGAACGGCGGGCCAACACCTTCGGTCGCCCTGCAGAACTCCGCGATCACTGGAGCGAGGGGGTCAACACCGCCGCCCTCATCGCTGCCTTCATTGCCGCCTTCTTCATTCTCGAACGCGGCGAACGGGGCCGAGGCGCTGCCGTCATTCAGGTGATTACACTCGCGCCGCTGTTGCAGGTTGGTCGGTGTAACGCCGACCGTCACCGCCCGCGGGTCGACCGGGCTGCCGACTGACGGCACATTCGCGAAGAACCTGTTGCACGGGTCGCCGCCCAGGCTCTGGACGTAGTCGCCCAGCCCGTGGACCAGGCTGCGAAGCCCTTCCGGACGGCTGGCCAGCGTGGTGAGGACGACGTTGCCGGCGTCCATCATCCGGTCCCAGTCCCGGCGGTTGAGGATGAGGAGATCGGCCAGGTTGTTGGAGAAGGGGACCACGGCTTCGAGCGCGGCCCGAAGGTTCGCCTGCGCCTCAGGCGAGGCGTACACCGGAACCCCTTCATTCATGGCGTCGGCCAGCAGGTTCAGGTCGACGCCCTTGTCCTGAAGGGCTCGGAAGATCACTTCGAAGTCGTTGAGGGCCGCGATCTGGGGCTCGAGCGTGTCGGCGAACAGGTCCGCCAACTCGCTGTTCGCGGCCAGACCTCGGGAAACGTCGCGGCCGTGGCCTCGAGAAGCAACGGCCAGCTCGTGGACCACGGTGGCCAGGTCGTCCGCCGGCACCGCCTCGAGGACCCGAACGCCATCGGCCAGGGCGTCCTCGAGCTCTGGACCGATCCGGGTGCTCCTCACCCTGTCACCGTCCTCGAGCCACGGGGGCGCGTACCGCGAAAACCGGAATTCGATCACCTTCGCTCCAAGGAGTGTCTTGAGTGTCACGACGGCCTGCGCGTCGGCCGGCACCTTGAACCGGTCCTCGATCCGCAGCGTGAGCCGGACGAACCATCCCCGGTCACCCGGCGCCGCGTTGGGCGAAGGTGGGACGAGCTCCTTCTCGACCATGGTCCCGATGTTCACGCCGCGCATTCGAACGTCCGTCGTTCCGATGTCGAGCTGCTGGCCCGCGCGAGGGAGGTCCATGGTGAGCATCGTGTAGTCCGCGAACGCGCCGTACGCCCACCTGACCGCGGCGACGAAGACGAGGGTGGCCAGCAACGCGATCCCGAACCCCTTCAACCATGTGGGGATGTGCCACTGCCTGGGTGGCCGCGGCGCGGGGGGCTGCGGCTCCGCCGGCGCCGGCGCGGGTCTGGGGGGAGCTTCGATCATCCGGCGATCCTTACCGTTTCGCCGCCGCCCCAGAAGAGGATCGACAGGAAGAGGTTGAGGACGACGACCGCGACGATCGAGGTACGGATGGCGCGCCCGGAGGCCACTCCCACTCCCGCAGGCCCGCCCGAGGCGTTGTAGCCGTAGTAGCAGTGGATCAGGGTCACGACCAGAGCGAACACGATGGCCTTGATGAGGCTATAGAAGATGTCGATGGGCGGCAGGAACAGCTTGAAGTAGTGGAGGTACGTCCCCGAGGAGAGCGAGAAGAACCTCGTGACGATGGCTTCGGTGGCGAGGTAGGACGAGAACAGGGCCGCCAGGTACAGCGGAACGATGGTGATCAGCGCGGCCCAGATGCGGGTCGAGACCATGTAGGTGAGGGACGGGACCGCCATCACTTCGAGGGCGTCGATCTCCTCTGAGATCCGGGCGGCGCCGATCTCGGCGGTGAACGATGTGCCGACCTGCGCGGCCAGGGCGACGCCCGCGACCAACGGTGTGATCTCACGGGTGTTCGCCCATGAGGAGACCAGTCCGGTGAACGCCTGGGCGCCGATCTGCGACAGGCCCTGGAACCCTTCCAGCCCGACCTGTGTCCCGGTGAAGAACGACATCGCGAAGATGACGAAGAAGGTCCCCGCTCCGACCACAAGCGCGCCGACGCCGATGGTGATGTCCGAGACGATGGCCGCGATGACCTTCCGGTAGTGGAGCGCCTTTGGCATCGCCAGGATGGCGTGCCAGTCGAACACCAGCTGGTCCATGAGGCTTTGGAACGGGTCGGTGAAGCCTCGAACCGGCTTCTGAAGCGCTTCCTTGACCTGCTCGCGATCGGGGAGGGTCCGCGGCGCCTGTTGAACCTGCGTTGCCATCGCTCGACTCCCCTAGAGCTTCTGCGGAACGAAGTTGAAGTAGATCGCGGTCAGGAGGAAGTTCAGGAAGAAGAGGAGCAGGAACGTGATGACCACGGCCTGGTTGACCGCGTCTCCCACACCCTTCGGTCCTCCCTTCGCGTAGAAGCCCTTGTAGCAGGCGACCATCCCGCCGATGTACCCGAACATGGCCGCCTTGAGCAGCGCCATGTACAGGTCGGGGATCTGCGACAGCTCGTTGAAGGAGTTGAAGTAGGCCGACGTCGTTCCATGCTGGACCACGACCGCGAACCACCAGCCGCCGGCGATCCCGGCGACCGACACGATGGCGTCGAGCAGGATGGCCACGACCATGGCCGCCATGATCCTCGGCATGATGAGCCGGTGTATGGGGTCGATCCCGAGGACCTCCATGGCGTCGATCTCTTCACGAATTCGCCTGGCGCCGAGGTCGGCGCACATGGCCGAACCGCCCGCGCCGGCGATCAGAAGGGCGGTGGCGACCGGCGCCTCCTCGCGGACCACGGCCAGCACCATGGCCGCCCCCATGTGCGCCTGGGAGCCGAGCTGAGTGAGAAACGAGCCGACGTGAAGCGAGATCACCATCCCGAACGGGATGGAGATCAGGATGACGGGCACGGTGGTGACCTTCGCCAGGAACCACATCTGGTCGAGGAACTCCTGGACCGGCCAGGGCCGTCGGAAGATCGTGTGGGCCGCTTCCAGCCCCACGGCAAACATCCGTCCTGTTTCTTCCATGAAGCCGATTGGCTTCTTCAGCATGCGCGCTGGCGTTGCCATGCCTAGAGGACGTCTCCCTTCCACTCGTCCTCGGTCTGAGGCTCGCCGGTCCGAGTCTCCTCGCTCGACTGGGTCTGCGGTGGTTCAGACGACTGCGGCTGGCCATCGCCGGCGGCTTTGCCCTTCTTCCGGCGGCGCTGTCGTTGGCTCCGCCGGCCGACGATCTTGACCTCTTCCTCGGTCGGAGACTCCGCGGGCTGCGATTGGCCCGCCTGGGCGTAGTTCTCGAACCGCTCGTCGGCCTGGTCGGATTCCTTTCCCCGGCTGAGGAGGCCCGTAAGGAACCCTCCCCGGTCGTCTTCGGCCTCGGGTTGCTCGCGGTCCTCGCCTTCTTGCTCCGGCTCTTGCTTTCGGGCTTCTTCCTGACGCTTCTTCGCGCTCTCAAGCGCCTCTTCGCGAGCCTTCGTGGTTTCCTCTCCCTCGCCTCCGCCGGCATAGGCCGCCTGGTCTCCCTCGCCTTCGGGGGGCGCGCCGGCCTGGCGCTCGAGCTCTTCCGTCTCCTCCGCGGTCATGCCGGAGGTCGAGACCGGCTTGCTGCGGTCGGCCTCCTCCGACATCCCGATGGGGCCTTCGGTCTGGCCGGCCAGGAACTGCTTCACCGCCGGGATATCGGACTCGAACATGTCCTTGGCCGGGCCGAACTGCACCAGCTTCCGGAGGTAGAGCATCCCGATGTAGTCGGCGATCCTCCGCGCGGTGGCGATGTCGTGAGTGACCACGATGATGGTGGTCCCCAGCTTGCGGTTGAGGTCCAGGATCAGCTCGTTGAGGAACGCGGTTCGGACGGGGTCGAGGCCCGAGTCGGGCTCGTCGAACATGAGGATCTCGGGTTCCAGCACCAAGCCGCGGGCGAGGCCGGCACGTTTCCGCATCCCACCGGAGATCTGGCCGGGCAGCTTGGTCTCGGCTCCCTCAAGCCCGACCAGCTTCAGCTTCTCGTTCACGATGTCGCGGATCTCGCGCTCCGGCTTCTTGGTGTGCTCACGGAGCGGGAACGCGACGTTGTCGTAGATGGTCATGGAGCCGAACAGCGCGCCGTCCTGGAACAGGACGCCGAACTTCCGGCGCACGAGATAGAGGTCCCGGTGACGGAGATCCGGGATGTTCTTCCCGTCGATCCAGATCTCGCCCCTGTCCGGCTTGAGCAGCCCCATGATGTGCTTGAGGAAGACGCTCTTTCCGGTTCCCGACGGGCCGAGGATGAGGGTGACCTTCCCCTTCGGGATGTCGCAGGTTACGTCGTCGAAGACGGTTTGCGGTCCGAACGTCTTGGTCAGCCCGCGAATCGAGATCTCGGGTTCCGGTTCGCCGTTTTCGTCGGCCCGCTGCCCGCGTCTTTCTTGTTCCTCGAGCTGCGCCCCTGTCTCTGTTCTTGCCACGACTCCCCCTATGCGGGCACCGCACTGGTTGGGAGCGAATCAGTCATTCCCGGGTTGTCCGGGTGCATATCTTCGTTCTCCCGCCTCGTTGCCGAGGAGCGTAACAATTGTCCTCCCCGGGTAAGTGACTAGTCAAACCTTACTAGCTTCAGTCGGGAAACGCTAGGCCCGCCGCGTCGCCCGCTGTTCCTACACCAGTTTTCCACGAGTTTGGCTGGAGTGCCAGTCCAGCTTGGCCAGTCAACTGGCGCAGCGAGTGTAGCTAGTCCCAGAAGGCGGGAGACTGAATGCGTGAACCGGCTACAAGACGAGACCAGCCCCTATCTCCTCCAGCACGCCGACAACCCGGTGGACTGGCACCCGTGGGGTCCTCAGGCGCTGGAGCGCGCGAAGAACGAGGACAAGCCGATCCTGCTCTCGATCGGGTACGCGGCGTGCCACTGGTGCCACGTCATGGAGCACGAGTCGTTCGAGGACGAAGAGACGGCGGCGCTCATGAATGAGCACTTCGTATGCGTCAAGGTCGATCGGGAAGAGCGGCCGGACCTCGACTCCATCTACATGGACGCCGTTCAAGCGATGACCGGCCATGGAGGGTGGCCCATGACGGTGTTCCTGACGCCTGACGGCCGGCCGTTCTACGCCGGGACCTATTTCCCCAAGGAGCAGCGTCACGGGCTCCCCGGGTTCAAGACGGTGCTCGAGGCGGTGGCGGAGGCCTGGCGCGACCAGCGAGACCGAATCGACCGGCAGGGCGAAGCGGTCGTCCAGAGCATAGGGCGGATCGGAACGCTTCGAGAATCGCCCGATCCACTGAACGACCAGCTGCTGGCCCAGGCGAACGCCGCGCTCCGGCAAGCGTTCGACGAGAGGTGGGGCGGTTTCGGCGGGGCTCCGAAGTTCCCCCAGCCGATGACGCTCGAGTTCCTGTTGCGTTCCCACTTCCGCGGCGTCCCGGAGGCGCTCCAAATGGTCGAGCGCACGCTGGAGAAGATGGCCGACGGCGGCATCCGGGATCAGGTCGGCGGGGGGTTCCACCGGTACTCCGTCGACGAGCGATGGCACGTCCCCCACTTCGAAAAGATGCTGTACGACAACGCGCAGCTCATCCGCCTCTACGCGCGGGCGTGGCAGGTCACCGGCAGTGGTCGGTTTCGCCGGGTTGCCGAAGAAACCTCCGACTACCTCTTGAGGGAAATGCGCCATCCCGAGGGCGGGTTCTATTCGTCGCAGGACGCGGACTCTGAGGGCGAGGAGGGCAAGTTCTTCGCCTGGGCCCATCTCGAATTGGTCGATGTGGTGACCGAGGCAGCGGGTGACCGCGCGACGGCCGAAGCGGTGGCGGCATACTTCGGGGCCATACCCGAGGGGAACTGGGAGGACGGCAAGAACGTGCTGTGGACTCCCTTCGCGCTCGAGCGAGTGGCCGAGGAAGCGGCGGTCTCCGCCGATGACCTTCGGAACTCGGTCGAGACGGCCCGCGGCGCTCTGTTCGAAGCTCGGGAGAAACGGGTCCGTCCGGCGACCGACGACAAGATCCTGGTGGCGTGGAACGGGCTGGCCATCGCGGCGTTGGCCGAAGCCGGGCGAGCGTTCGGAGCGGCGCGCTTGATCCAGGCGGCCGTGGAGGCGGCGGACTTCGTTCTCGGGACGCTCAGGCGGGAGGACGGCCGGCTCCTCCGAGCGTGGCGCGACGGGAGAACCTCCGGCCCGGCGTACCTGGACGACTACGCGATGCTGGCGGACGCATGTCTCACGCTGTACGAGACGACGTTCGACGTACGGTTCTTTCGGGAGGCCCGGCAGTTGTGCGACGACATCCTCGCGCTGTTTCGCGACACCGAGCGGGGCGGCTTCTTCGAGACTGGATCGGACGCCGAGTCATTGGTGGTCCGGCCGAAGGAGCTGTTCGACAACGCCGTCCCCTCGGGAAACTCCGCGGCGGCGCTGGTGCTTCAGCGGTTGGCGCTCCTGACGGGTGAGCAGGACTACGAGCGAGCGGGCGTCTCGGCGCTTCGGTTGGTCCGTGACTTCGCCGTCCGATCCCCGACCGGGTTCGGGCAGGCGCTCGCGGCTCTCGATTTCTATCTGTCGCCGGTTCGGGAGGTAGCGATCGTCGGAGCACCGGAGGAAGACGACACGAAGGGGCTCGTGGCCGAACTACACGGCCGATTTCTTCCCAATGTCGTCCTCGCGGTCGCCGCACCCGGCGACGATGGTGACGTCGAACTGCTCAGAGATCGGCCGACGCGGGACGGCAAGGCGACCGCCTACGTATGCGAGCGGTTCGTGTGTCAGCAGCCCGTGACCGAGGCGGAGGAACTAAGGAAGCAGCTCGACGCCGTGCCCGCAGCGACCTAGGCAGGACCGTCGGCCGGCGGCCGGGTCAGCCCTTTGCGGTGTTGATCTCCTCGACCAGCTGAGGAACGATCTTCAGTGCGTCGCCCACCACCCCGAGGTCGGCGATCTGGAAAATCGGAGCGTCGGCGTCCTTGTTGATCGCGATGATTCGCTTCGATTCTTTCATCCCGACGATGTGCTGCGTGGCGCCGCTGATCCCGACCGCGATGTACACCTCGGGCTTCACCGCCTTCCCGGTCTGCCCGATCTGCATGCTGTACGGAACCCACCCGGAGTCGACCACCGCACGCGACGCGCCGACGGCGGCGTTGCCGATCGCCTTCGCCAGGTCCTCGAGCAGCTTGAAGTTGCTCGGGTCCTGAAGGCCTCGCCCGCCCGATATCACGACCTTTGCGTCCTCGAGCTTGGGACCCGACGCGGCTTCCTCGTGGCGTTCGACCAGCCGCGCTTTCTTCAAGTCGTCGGGGATGGTGACGTTCACTTGTTCCACATTGGCCGTTCCGCCGGCGGGTTCCGCCTCGAACGCCTTGGCCCGGACCAGCACCAGCTTGGGGTCGGGTCCGGCCAGCTGCACGTCGACGATTTTCGTCCCGCCGAAGATCTGCGTCTGCGCGTAGTCGGTGGAGAGGAGATCGGTGACGTTCGTCATGAGTGTCGACCCCAGCCGCGCCTGCAATCGCCCGGCCACGTCACGGGAGTCGTAACCAGGGCCGAACATCACGAGCTCGGGCTGGTGCTGCCGAACCAGTTCCGCTACGGCGAACGCCGCCGGCTGAGCGAGATGGTCCGCGAAGACGGCGTCGTCACTGGCGTACACCGTCTGCGCGCCGTACTCGCCGAGCTTCGGGGCTGCGTCGGTGGCTCCGGGTCCGAGCACCACCGACGAAACCTGATCGTGGATGGACCGCGCCTTGGTCAATAGCTCCAGCGCCGAAGCGTCGGGCGCACCGTTCGTGAGCTCCGCGTATACCCAAACACCCGGCATGGCTAGATGACCTTCGCTTCCTTCAGAAGCTGCACCACGCGCACCGGCGCTTCGGCGCCGTCCTCGATGACCTCGCCTGCCTTCTTTTCGGGGGCAGGTTCGATTCCGATGACCTCCTGGGTCGGTTTGACCTGATCCGCGGAAAGGCCGAGGTCCGCCACGGTTAGCTGCTCCATGGGCTTCTGCTTCGCCTGCATGATTCCTTTTAGTGTGGGATAGCGTGGCTCGTTGATCCCTGCGGTCACTGTGATGAGCACGGGAAGGGGTGCCTCGACCACCTGGTATCCCGTTTCCGTCTGACGGTGGACCAAAGCCGAGCCGTCCTTCAACTCCAGGTGCCGGGCGAACGTGAGGCTGGGAACGCCGAGCAGCTCTGCCAGCGCCATCGGCATGGTGCCGGTCGATCCGTCGGTCGACTCCACTCCGGCGATAACCACGTCGGGAGTCTGGCGCTGGATGGCGGCGGCCAGAACCTGAGCCGTGACCCACGCGTCGGCGCCCTTCAGCGAATCGTCGGTGATGAGGACGCCCTTGTGTGCGCCCATGGAAAGCGCACGGCGAACCGCGGACGAAGCCGGTTCCGGGCCCATCGACACGACGGTGACCTCGCCGCCGGCGGCTTCGACCATCTTGAGGCCCGCCTCGACCCCCGGCTCGTCGCCGGGATCGAGCGCCCCTTCCACACCTTCACGCTTCAGGCGGAAGTCGTCGCCCATCTCCGGGGTGCCACCCGGGTTCGGAACGTATTTCGCCAGCACCACGACGTTCGGCATGCCGCAGGAATGCTACAGAAGCCCAGCGCACGTGGCCTCTACGGCATTGATAAGTTCCCCGGACGTGGAACTTCGGCGGCTCGGCCAGACCGGCCTGACGGTCCCCGCAGTCGGAGCGGGGACGTGGCGAGTGTTCGACGTGCGTGGGCAGAAGGCAGAGCTCCGCGTCCGCGATCAGGTCACCGAAGCGCTGTCGGTCGGAGCGAATCTGTTCGACTCGTCTCCCATGTATGGGAACGCCGAACGCGTCCTGGGACAAGCGCTTGAGGGCCGGCGGGAAGACGCGGTGGTGGCGACGAAGGTGTGGACGCCGTCGGCGCGAGAGGGTCGTTCACAGATCAACCGTGCAATGGAGTACTTCCGTGGAACGGTCGACCTCTACCAGATCCACAACCTGGTCTCGTGGAAGGATCACTTGCCCGTGCTGGAGAAGCTTCGTGACGAAGGAAGAGTCCACGTGGTGGGGGCGACCCACTACAGTCCCGCGGCGTTCGCCGAACTGGCGACGATCATGCGAACCGGACGAATCGGGGCGATCCAGATCCCGTACAACCCGGTGGAGACCGAGGTCGAACGGGAGATCCTTCCGCTCTCCGAGGAGCTGGGGTTGGGCGTCGTGGTGATGCGGCCGCTCGGGGAGGGACGGCTGATGCGCCGGCCACCGAGCCAGGATGATCTGGCGCCACTGAAGGAGTTCGGGGTCGAGACGTGGGCCCAGGTCCTCATCAAGTGGGTCCTCAGTGAACCGCGGTGTCACGTCGCCATCCCCGCAACGTCGCGGCCTGGACGGATCACCGAGAACGCCGCTGCAGGCGACCCACCGTGGTTCGGTCGGGAAGCGCGCGAGCTCGTGACCAGGCTGGCATGGGCATGAGCGCGGGCGAACGCCGAAGGGGCTGGTGGCGGCACCTTCCGGCGATCCTGATGTCCGCCGTGTTCGTGCTGCCGCTGATCTACATGGTTACGGGATCGCTCCGGAAGGCGGGCCTTCCGCCGCCTCGAACTCCGGAGTTCCTTCCGTCCCCACTGGCATTCGAGAACTACGAGCGTGCTTTCGAACTGGTCGACATCCCGCGCTACACCTTGAACTCTCTTTTCGTCGCGGCGGTCGCCGTTCCTCTCACCATCGTGTTCGCGTCATGGGCCGGTTTCGCCATGTCTCTGTTGTCCCGCAGAACGGCGGGCATCCTGGTGGCCATTTCACTCGTCGTCCTCATGATCCCGATCACGGCGCTCCTCGTTCCTCGCTTCGTGATGTTCCGAACTGTGGGCCTGACCAATACGTACGTGCCGCTCATCCTTCCGTCGCTCATGGGGACATCGCCGTTCTACGTGCTCCTCTTTTATTGGGGTTTCCGGCGACTCCCCGGGGAACTGTTCGACACGGCTCGCCTCGAGGGAATGTCTCCCATGGCGATGTGGCGTCGCGTGGCCATGCCGCTGGTCCGCCCCATCACCGTCGCGGTCGGGGTCCTCGCCTTCGTCTTCACGTGGAGCAACTTCCTGGACCCACTGATTTACCTCTTCGACCAGCAAAAGTTCACCGTGCCGCTCGGGTTGAGGCTGCTGTTGCAGCTCGACCGTCAGAACTACCCGTTATTGCTTGCCGGTGCGGTGACGGCCACGGCTCCCGTTATCGGGGCGTTCTTGTATGTTCAGCGCTACTTCTTGGCCAATCGCCAACAGGGAGGGTTCACGTTCTGATAGGCCGTGCCCCCCAATTCGCGTCTCTGTTCGCCGTCGTTGTCCTTGCCGCAACGGCGTGCGGCGGAACGGGAGGAGGAGAAAGCCAGCCTTCACCGGGTGGGCCCGTCTCCGGACAAATCAGCCTCTTGGTGTTCGGTGACCCCGAGGAGATCAACGCGTATCGGACGTTGATTGACGGGTTCAAGCGGGCAGAACCGGACGTCACCGTGAACCTGATCGAAGCGAGCGACCGCGAGGACCTCATCGCCCGGCTGTCGACCGGATTTGCTGCCGGCACGCCGCCGGACCTGTTCCTCCTGAACTACCGGTTCTATGGGCAGTTTGCGGCGAGGGAGGTGCTGGTGCCGCTCCAAGGCTACCTCGACGCTTCCGCGGAGTTCGAGGGAGGCGACTTCTATCCGCAGGCCCTGGACGCCTTCAAGTTCGACGGCCGGCAGACCTGTATGCCGCAGAACATCTCCAGCCTGGTCGTCTACTACAACAAGGACCTGTTCGCGGAAGCCGAAATCGACGAGCCGGCCGCCGGCTGGACCTGGGACGACATGCGCGAGGCGGCTCACTCCCTCACGAAGGATCTCAACGGTGACGGGGAGTTTGACCAGTACGGCGTCGGCGTGGAACCGTCCATCATCCGGATCGCTCCATTCGTGTGGTCGAACGGCGGCAAGGTGGTTGACCACGGTGGGAACCCGACGCGGTTCACCCTCGACACGCCGGCGGCCATCGACGCCATGCAGAAGTTCTTCGACCTCCGTCAGGTCGACTTGGTGGCTCCGGGGGAAGAAGAGGTGGAGTCTGAAGATCTCGAGACGCGGTTCCTCAACGGGACGCTTGGAATGCTGCTCGACTCTCGGAGGGCCACGCCGACCTTTCGGACGATCACCGACTTCGACTGGGATGTCGCCGCGTTGCCGCGGCACGAGGAACCCGCCGGTATCCTTCACTCCGATGCCTACTGCATGACCCGTGCGTCGAAGAACAAAGGGGCCGCGTGGCGGTTCATCGAGTTCGCCCTCGGGCCCCAGGGTGCTCCGATCGTCGCTGAGACCGGACGAACGGTACCGTCGCTCCGGGAAGTCGCTCAGTCCGAGGCGTTCCTCGATCCCGACGCCAAGCCGGCGAACTCCAGAGTGTTCCTGGACACCATCCCCGTGATTCGGCGAGTGCCCACCATCTCGACTTGGCCGGAGATCGAGGACGCGTCGGCCGGGATCCTCGAGACC
>JALYGK010000007.1 GCA_030777105.1 Actinomycetota bacterium
GCAGGGGACAGGCTAGAATCGTGGCATCGGGCCGTGGCGCAGCTTGGTTAGCGCGTCTGACTGGGGGTCAGAAGGTCGGCGGTTCAAATCCGCCCGGCCCGACAGCAAATACGCCGGTAGATCCGGAAGTCTTCCGGATCCTGTGTGAATCGGTGAAGCTGGATGCTAGCCCGTCACCGTGGGCTGGGCGACGATAGGCGGTGGCGGGGGAGTAATCGCACTGGATCCTCGTGGACCGCCACCCGTCGGCGGAGCGCTGCCATTGCCGGCGCCTTGAGCGCCTCCATCGCTAACGCCACCGTCGCCACCATCGCCACCCCCATCCCCACCCCCATCGCCACCACCGCCGTTGCCGTTCCCGGGTGGAGGCTTAACACCTCCGAAGGAACCCACAACGCTATAGATGACGATGTGAACGATGTCTTGATCGAAGGAAGTTGACCAGGACTGTCCGCCAGGAATACTCGTCCTCCTGACGCCAGAAATGTTGCTCCCGTTCGAGAGCTCTCCCGCTCCTTCTGCACACCATGAGACCGTCATTGTCTCGAGGGTCTCGGTGTTGGTCATGGTCAACGAACTGCCTGACGCCTGAAAGCTCACGCCGCCAAAAGCGCCGGACTGATTGAACTTGTGTCCACCAGAGGGGCACTGAACGGCCTCATCAGCCGCCGCCCTTTGCAGGCCAACGACCAATCCGAGCATGACCAGTCCAGCCACCAAGGACTTCAGGGGTGAACCCGTCGTTCCCTTCATCAACGCTCCGTTCGCCTTCGTCGTCCTTAGAAATTGCGTCATCGCCCACTCTGGCGCGACCTTGTTACATGTCAAGTATTCGAGGAATGCTTGTACTGCCCCGGATCGCCTACTCGATTTGCTTTAGAGCGGAGTCGCGATCGAAGAGCCCGTTTTGCCTGAAAGCCCGGAAACGTCCAGTACCGCTATCCTGCGGTACTAGAGAGCAGCACTCGTCCAGACCATAGTGCACTGGGCGGCCAGAAGATCGCCGGTTCAAATCCGCCGGCCCGACACGAGGAGGGATACGGGGATGACACGTCGCAAGCTCAGCGAGGTGGGGGCCGGCACCATCACGACCATCCTGGCGGTGGTCTACGTGGGCTTGGGGTTTCTGGTCGCCTCGAGGAACGACTACCTGGAGAGGCTCCGAAGTGTTCGGCAAATCATCTCCCTCGTGTTGGCCGTGCTGCTGTGGCCGCTCGTTCTCCTCGGCGTCGACCTGCACATCGGCGGAAGGTAAGAGAACTCGGTCGTCACTCGCTGACGACGCGGCCGTCTCGTAGCTCGAAAGACAACCGTGCGACTTCGCCAGACGCGCCGGTCGTAACGCGTCGGCCGTTCACAGTAAGGCGGATACCTCCTGCGTTCCCCAGAAGGAGTTCGACTGTCTGGTCCGCTCGCACTCGGTGAGCGCTGTCGGGTTGCAACAGCTCCTGCAGCACTGTCTCTCCGTCGGCGACGGCTTCAACCCATGACGCTTCGGACGCACGAAGCACCGCGACGATTTCCGTCGCGCGAGTCGGGGCCGGGGTCGCCGTCGGTTCCACCGGAGGCGTCACGACGCCGACGGTGGGCGACGAACGTGGGGTCGTGGGCAGCGGCTCTTGCTGCGGCACGCCGATGCGCGTGACGCCGAGGAGGATCAGCCCGGCCACCACCGCTGCAACCGCCATCGCTGTGGCCCAACGCCGGCGAGGCCGAGATCCGGCCACTGAAATGGGCTCCAGATCGCCGTCCGAATCCTCGTCGCCCGCGCGGTATGCGCCTTGCAGCTCCTGTTCGTCGACGCCCAGGTACCTCGCGTAATCGCGAAGGAAGAACCGCGTGTACGCCCGTGAAGGCAAGCGCTCCGGCGACGCTCCTTCCTCGAGTGCCGCCAGGTACCGTTTGGCGATCCGCGTCTCGCTGGATGCTTGGTCCAGCGTGATTTGGCGGCGCTCTCTTGCCTCTCGGAGGGCCCGCCCGGCCGCTTCCTCTTCGCGCTCGCTAGGTTCCGGGTGTACTTTGATCTCATCACCGACTGACGGTGATTCCGTTTCGACGGTTACCGTTGTCGTGGCCTCTGGTGGGGGAGTGACCGCGGTCGCTTCGTCCGTCTCCTCCAGTTGAACCCACTCTCCGTGGGCGCGGGCGAGCGACGCCTTGATGGCACCCCGGATCTTGGCGGCCGCCTCCTCGTCCGTCCCCAGCCGAGCCTGCCCGCGCCGCCGCGATCCCGGCTTGCCCTCGCCCGCTTTTCCGTCTGAATCCACTCCCGCCTCTCCCACCTCGGCGGCCAGAGTGCCAATTATCCACGCTGCTACCATCCCGGCATGAGCGCCGACGGTGAACCTCCCGCGGCCGACTCGCCCGCGCTCGATCGAATCGCGACGGTCCCGAACCTCCTTTCCTTGATCCGGATCCTGCTGATTCCGGTCTTCGTGCTGCTCTTAGTGCGGAAGGGAACGGAAGCCGCCGGCCTCATTCTGTTGGCGGTCGTGGTCTCGACGGACTGGGTCGATGGTTACATCGCCCGCCACACCGGCCAGGTCTCCAACGTCGGGAAGCTCCTCGATCCCATTGCGGACCGTCTGGCGATCGCAAGCGGACTCATCGCCGTCGTGGCGCGTGACGCGTTCCCCTTGTGGGCGGCCCTTCTGGTGATCGTGCGAGACGTTTTGGTCATGATCGCCGGAGGGGTCGTGCTTCTCTTTGCACACGCCCGAATCGAGGTTCGATGGATCGGGAAAGTGGCGACCTTCGCCCTCATGGTCGCGATTCCGTGGATCGCCTGGGGGAACTTTCGTCTTCCGCTTCACCAGTTCACGCTGCCGGCCGGGTGGGTCATCTATTCAATCGGGATCGTGGCGTATTACATCGCTGCCGTCGTCTACGCCGTCGACCTGATGCACGCCGTCCGTCGAGAGCGAGCGGTTCAAGCGAATCGAGCGCGGCTATGATTCCGGCATGAGAGCCGTCGTCATGGCCGGCGGCCAGGGGACCCGGCTTCGTCCGCTCACCAGTAACCAGCCGAAGCCAATGCTGCCGATCGTCGGCCGGCCGATGATGCAGCACATCCTGCGCCTGGCCCACAACCATGGGTTTAACGACATCGTGGCCACCGTGCACTTCCTGGCCAGCGTCGTGCGGAACTTCTTCGGCGACGGCTCGGACCTCGGTCTTTCGCTGTCGTATGCCACGGAGGAAGAGCCCCTCGGTACCGCCGGAAGCGTCAAGAACGCTGCCCCCTTGTTGGACGAACGCGTCCTCGTGCTCTCCGGTGACTCGGTGACCGATGTGGATCTCACGGAGCTCGTCCAGTTCCACGAGAAGAAGGGCGCGGCGGTCACCATCACGCTGAAGCGGGTGAAGGATCCACTCGAATTCGGGATCGTCATCACCGACGACGACGGGAGAGTCGAGCGGTTTCTGGAGAAGCCCGGCTGGGGAGAAGTGTTCAGCGACACGATCAACACGGGGATCTACGTGATCGAACGTGAAGTCATCGAGATGATCCCCGAAGGCGAAGTCGACTTCTCGAAGGACCTATTCCCCATGCTTCTGGACAAGGGCTTGCCGATGTACGGGTACGTCACGGACAAGTACTGGGCCGACGTGGGGAACTTCGACGGGTACATGCAGGCCCATCGCGACGTGCTGGACCGCAAGGTGCAGTTGGAGATTGACGGGTTCGAAGTCCGGCGCGGCGTGTGGTTGGGCGGGGGAGCGGAGCTCGATCCGGACGCCGTGGTCCGCCGCCCCGTCTACATCGGAGAGAACACACGAGTCGAGGGTGGAGCGACCCTTCGCGGCCACACCGTCCTTGGCCGCGGCGTCGCCGTCCGAAGCGGCGCGTTTCTCCATCGGTGCGTCGTCCACGACTACGCGTACGTGGGGCAGTCGGCGAACCTCCGCGGTTGCATCGTCGGAAAGAGCACGGACGTCATGGCCGGAGCTCGGTTGGAGGAGGGCGTGGTCGTCGCCGACGAATGCCAGATCGGCGAAGGAGCGGTTCTGAACCCTCAAGTGAAGGTCTACCCGTACAAGTCGGTCGATCCAGGCGCGATCGTCTCAGAGTCGATCGTGTGGCAGTCCGGCGGGCCGAGAGGGCTGTTCGGCCTTCGCGGCATCGCGGGGCTCATCAACATCGACATCACGCCGGAGAACGCCACTCGGCTGGCCCTGGCCTTTTCGAGCCTGTTTCCGAAGGGATCGACCATCGTCGCGTCCAGAGATGCCAGTCGCGCGGCCCGGATCATCAAGCGGGCCATGGTCGCCGGCATCAATGGGG
This sequence comes from Actinomycetota bacterium, assembly GCA_030777105.1. Taxonomy (GTDB): domain Bacteria; phylum Actinomycetota; class UBA4738; order UBA4738; family UBA4738; genus JALYGK01. The sequence goes on from JALYGK010000007.1 coordinate 4,286, forward strand.
GCGGGACCGACTGCGACGACCTGGAGGTGGTGCCCAGTCCGGTCGCTCGGTTCTACGCGCGAACGGGGAGGGCGGTGGGCGGGTTTTCCGTTCAGACGCCTCCGTTCGATCCGGCGTCGGTCGAGATTCAGTTCTTCGACGACCGGGGCCTCGACATCGGTGCGTCTGTTCAGCGGCAGCTCGAACGGTCGTACTACCGGGACGACGTTCGACGGGCTTTCCATCACGACATAGGGGAGCTCAGCTTCCCGGCGCGCGGACGCGAGTACTACTCGCGCGGGCTGCTGGAATCCGTTGACACAGCCGCCATTCGAGCCCGTGCGCCGAAGATCGTCGTCGATTACTCATGGGGAGCGGCCTCCATCACCGGCGCTGCCGTGCTTGGACGAATCGGCGCCTCAGTGCTCAGCGTGAATGCCGGGGTCGACGAGGACCGCGTGGTCGCGGCCAAGGAGCTGCTGGCCGAAAACTCGGAGGCGCTGGCGAAGCTTGTCGCGTCCAGTGGAGCCGAGGTCGGTGCGTTGCTCGAACCGGGCGGCGAGCGCCTCAGGCTCATCGATGGGTCCGGAACCAGCCTCGACGGCCGGACGTCGCTCCTCGCGTACGTGCACCTCGTGGCGCGATCGCAGCCCTCGCCTCGCGTGGCGCTTCCGGTGGCGACGTCGCGAGTGGCGGAAGCAATCCTCGAGCAGTACGGCGGCGAGGTGGTCTGGACCCAGATCTCGCCGGCCGCGTTGATGAGCGAGGCGGACTCGGACCACGTCGTGTTCGCCGGCGATGAGGGCGGCGGGTTCATTTTCCCGAGGTTCCTCGCTGCGTACGACGCGCTGTTGAGCTTGGTGAAACTGCTGGAGCTGCTGGCCCTCACCGGAACAACGCTCCAAGAGGTAGTGGAGTCGCTCCCGGCGGCACATGTCGCGCGGCAGGAAGTCGCCACACCCTGGGAGGCGAAGGGAACCGTGATGCGCCGGATGATCGAACGTCTCAACGGAGAGCGGACGGTGACGATCGACGGGGTGAAGGCCTTCCGCGGTGACGACTGGGCGCTGGTCATCCCCGATCCTCAGGAGCCGCTGGTCCGGATCTGGGCCGAGGCCGGGACGCCCGAATCGGCCGAAGCGCTGGCTGCCGAGTTCGCGGCGCTGGTGGAGGAGCTCAGGGCGTGAGCCTGACGAGGCAGCTCCTCGGCGACGGCGATAAGGGTGAGCAGACCCCCCACGGCCTGCACGTGGCGCTGCCCGAGGAGATCCGAGGTGGGAAGGTCACCGACGTCTACTTCCTTCGCGGCCAGGAGGTCCTTATCGCCGAGGGCGAGAACCCGCACGTCGCGGCGGAGATACGGGCAGCGTCGCTTCCTCTCGACTGGCCGTGGGCCGTGTTCGCCGGCGTGGAAGAGGCGTTGTGGCTGCTGGACGGGCACGACGTCGACGTCTGGACGCTTCCCGAAGGAAGTACGTTCTTTCCGGAGGAGCCGGTCCTCGTCATCTCCGGCCGGTACCTCGACTTTGGAGTGCTGGAGACCGCCTTACTCGGACTGATCTGCGAGGCGACCGGCATCGCCACTGTGGCGGCCAGAACGAAGCTGGCGGCGCAGGGGAGGCCGGTCTATTCATTCGGCGCGCGGCGAATGCATCCGGCGATCGCCCCGATGATCGAGCGCGCCGCGTACATCGGCGGATGCGACGGAGTCGCCGCCGTGAAGAGCGCCGAAGTGATCGGCGTGGAGCCCATCGGCACGATGGCCCACGCGGTGTTGCTGATGCTCGGCGAGGAACGTGCGTGGCAGGCGTTCGACCGGGTCATGGACCCCCGCATTCCTCGCGTGGCGCTGGTCGACACGTTCCGTGACGAGAAGTTCGGAGCACTGGCCGCCGCCGAGGCCCTTGGACCACGGCTCGCGGCGGTCCGCCTCGACACGCCGAGCTCGCGGCGCGGCGACTTCCCTGCCATCCTGCGGGAAGTGAGGTGGGAGCTCGACGAGCGCGGGTTCTCGGACGTGAAGATCTTCGTCTCCGGCGGCATCGATGAGGAGAGCATCCTGTCCCTCAATCGGTTCGCCGACTCGTACGGCGTGGGAACGTCTATTTCCAACGCGCCCGTCGTCGACTTCGCTCTGGACATCGTCGAGGTCGAAGGAGAGCCGAAAGCCAAGCGGGGGAAGCTCTCCGGCCGCAAGCACCTGTGGGCCTGCCCGAACTGCGGCGAGCGGGGGATCGCCCCGGCGAGCGCGAAGCTGGGAAGTTGCCCGCGGTGCGGCCACCGCGTCAAGTCGCTTCTCGAGGAGCGGTTCGCCCGGGGAGAACGAAAAGGTCGAGCACGCTCCCCGCAAGGCATTCGCGAGCACGCCCTCAAGCAGGTGGAGAGTGTGCGGGATCCGTTCGCCGTCGTTCCGTGACCCTGGCAGGCTGGCCCCTTTAGTCTCTACGGCCACGGAGGTGGAACGATGAACTATCCCGACGACTTGAAATACACCGAACAGCACGAGTGGGCCCGCCTGGACGGTAACCGCGTCTGGGTCGGGATCACGGACTTCGCCCAGGATGCCCTCGGCGACGTGGTCTACGTCGACATCCCGGAGGTCGGGACAGAGGTGAAGGCGGGGGAACCGTTCGGCGAGGTGGAGTCCACGAAATCCGTGTCGGACGTCTACGCGCCGATCTCCGGAACCGTGACGGCTCGAAACGACGCTCTCGTTGACTCACCGGAGCTCGTGAACCAGGACCCGTATGGGGACGGTTGGATGATCGTCATTGACTCGACAGACACCTCGGAGCTCGACCGCCTCCTTTCGGCTTCCGCCTACCGGGAGGTCGCGGAGAAGGGAGCTTCGGATACCGAATAGTCTCGACCCGTCGTCGAGGTCGACGCTGTACCCCACCTTGACAGTTCGCGGCAACTCGTCAATTCTTGACGCCCCTGGGAGCGGGGACCACGGGAGGGCTACGAGTGCGCTGCAGCAGGTGCGGAAACGAGAATCCCGAGAGCGCTCGGTTCTGCGCGAACTGCGGGAACCAGCTTCAAGAGGACTCGACGATCCGATTCACCCCGGTCGAGGCCGAGGACGAAACGGGGGAGCGGCCTCTCCAGCAGGGTGAGCTCGAGCGGGGGCAGGCGCTGCTGGTCGTCCAGCGAGGACCGAACGCCGGATCGAAGTTCCTGATCGACAAGGACATCACCACCACGGGACGCCACCCTGAAAGCGACATCTTCCTCGACGACGTGACCGTCTCCCGTCGCCACGCCGAGTTCCGGCGGCGGGACGGCAAGTTCTTCGTCCACGACGTGGGGAGCCTGAACGGGACCTACGTGAACCGGCAGCGGGTCGACGAGACGCAGCTGGCGAACGGCGACGAGCTCCAGATTGGAAGGTTCAAGTTGACGTTTTACGCGGGGGATTGATGGCCACTCGAAACTACATGTCGATCGGCGAAGTGTTGGTTGCGCTCAAGGCGGAGTTTCCCGACGTCACCATCTCGAAGATTCGATTCCTCGAGGGCGAAGGGCTTCTCGACCCGGAACGAACGCCCTCGGGCTACCGCAAGTTCTACAAGGAAGACGTTGATCGGCTCCGCCAGGTGCTCCGAATGCAACGGGATGAGTACCTTCCCCTAAAGGTGATCAAGGAGCGCCTGGAGCAGAAGCCCGACGATCCCAAAGGCCGAAAGAAAGTCCACGTGGAGGAGAGAGATGAAGGGCTTGCACCGCCGGCCACTGGGCTCCAGATGTCGGTGGACGAGCTCGCCGCGGCCACGGGCGTCGACCCGTCACGGATCCAGGAACTCGAATCGTTCGGGATCGTTTGCTCGCACGGCCTCAACGGCAACCGGTACTACGACGGCGACGACTTCCTGGTCGTGTCGATCGCGAAGGACTTCTTCAAGTACGGGATCGAGGCCAGGCACCTCGCCATGTACCGCCACTTCGCCGAGCGCGAGGCGACCTTCTTCGAGCAGCTCGTGATGCCGATGCTGCGCCAGAAGAATCCAGACTCGCGGCGAACCGCGGTCGAGAACCTCACCGACCTCACGGCGCTGTCTCGGAAGCTGAAGCAGGCCTTGCTCACCTCGAACCTTCGGCAGTACCTCCAGGCATAGTCGTAGGAATGCAGCGGCGCTTCAGTGGAGCCGCGGTCGCTGTCGCGCTGTTCGCGACGGCCCTCCGATCGGCGGCGGTGGCGCAAACTCCGCCCCCGACCCCGGTTCCTCCGTTCGGTTCACCGTCACCGTTCCCGACGGTTCTGGAGACGCCCAAGCCTTCGGCCAAACCACCCAAGCTCTCGGCGCCGTCGGTGGCGCTGGTCGATCTCCCTACCGGGCAGGTCCTCTATCGGAAGAACGGCGAGGACCGGCGGCCCATCGCCAGCCTCACCAAGCTGATGACGGCGCTGCTCACGCTTCAGCTGGCCCGTCCGTCCGAGACGGTGACGGTGGAGCCGGAGGCCGCAGCGCAAACCGGATCTCGGCTCGGGCTCAGGGGGGGTGAGCGGATTCGGGTCAACGAGTTGCTCTACGCGTTGTTGCTCCAGTCCTCGAACGACGCGGCGGTTGCGCTCGCCGATCATCTGGCCGGCTCTCCCTCTCGCTTTATTCGACTGATGAACCGGAGGGCCGACCGGCTTGGATTGGAAGACACCAAGTTCCTGAGCGCCACCGGACTCGACGATCGTGGGTACTCCACGGCGCTCGACCTCGCGGCTTTGGCTCGGCGGACGTTCACCAACGACCGTTTTCGCACCATCGTCGGGACGAAGTTCCGGCGAATCCCTGCTCCAGGCGCGGAGTCGCGCCGAATTCAAAACCGAAACGTGCTGCTCTGGCTGTACCGAGGGGCCATCGGCGGAAAATCCGGATACACGTCGGCGGCCGGCTATTGCCTCGTCGCCGCGGCGACGCGAGGAGGTCGAACCTTCGTCGCCGTTGTCCTTGGAGCGCCGGAGAACGCCTTCAACGACGCCGCGGCGTTGCTGAATTACGGCTTCGTCGGGTTCCGCTCCGTGCAGCTGCTGCGGACGGGTCAGCGCCTTGGTGTGATCCGCGTTCGCAACCGTCCGGTGCCGGTAATGGCGGGCGCTGATCTCACTCGGCTGGTGCCTGCGCGGGCGATGGACGACATCGTCTTCCGGCTGAAGAGGAAGCGAGGTCTCCGTCTTCCAATTGCGGCCGGACAGGAGGTCGGGAAGGAGCTCGTGGTGCTGCGGGGCCGCGTCCTGGGATCGGTGCGCGCGGTCGCGGAGCAAGCCGTGTTCGAGGAAGTGTCGTTGACCGCGCTCGGTCCGCCAAGGCTGCGACCGATCTTGCGGCTTCTCCACGAGCTTGGCCGGTCTCTCCTCGAAGCGTTCCTATAATCCGCCACGTGCCGGACGTCGCGACCGTCCTTTTCTCCGAGCAGGAAATCCGTCAGCGAATCCAGGACCTGGGTCGCCAGATCACCCGGGATTACGCGGGTCGATCTCCGGTTCTCGTGTCGGTCCTCAAAGGGGCATTCGTCTTTTTGGCGGACCTGTTCCGGGAGATCGACCTGCCGGTCCGAATTGATTTCATGTCCATCTCCTCATACGGGGTGGGCTCCGAAGAGACCGGGGGCGTTGTTCGGATCCTGAAGGACCTGGATCAGGACATTGGGGGGGAGGACGTCCTGCTGGTGGAGGACATCATCGACACGGGGTTAACGCTGTCGTACCTCATGACGGCGCTGTGGGCGCGGCAACCAAAGTCGCTCGAGGTCTGTACGCTCCTCGACAAGAGCGCGAGGCGAATACCTCCGGTCAACATCAAGTACCGAGGGTTCGAGTGCCCGGACACGTTCGTGGTCGGGTACGGTCTTGACGTGGGGGAGCGCTATCGGAATCTCCCGCTCATCCTTGCCGTTCACGACCAGGCCAGCCTGGAGGAGAACCCCGACGCCCTTGCTCCGTTTCTCCCCAAGGCTTGATACCGTCGCTGCTGTCAATCGGTTGCCTGACGATGGGCTGCTGGGTACATTGAGGTGAGGCCATGATCGAACTGAACCTCGTCGGCGTGCGCGTCGAGCTTCCGACGAATCAGCCCATCGTCCTGTTACGCGAACGTGAGGGTGAGCGCTACCTCCCCATCTGGATTGGGGCGATGGAGGCCACTGCAATCGCCTTCGCGCTTCAGGGAATCGTAACCGCCCGCCCGATGACGCACGACCTCATGAAGAACGTGCTCGATGAGGTTGGCGTCCACGTCGAACGGATCGTCATCACCGAGCTGAAGGAAGGAACGTTCTACGCCGTAATCCAGATGTCGCTGAACGGCACGCGCTACGAGATCTCATCACGGCCGAGCGACGCTATCGCCCTTGCGGTCAGGGTCAACGTGCCGATCTACGCGAGCGAAGACGTCCTGACGGAAGCCTCCATCGTCATTCGGGATGACGAGGAGCAGGAAGTCGAGAAGTTTCGAGAGTTCCTCGACCAGGTAACGCCCGAAGACTTCGCATAGCTTCCGCCAGCGACAGCAAGAACAGCCCGGCACTCACCGCAAGCCCGATCCAGTGAAGCGCAACCGGTATACGCGGCAAGCCTGACCGGCTCGATTAGGACTCCGAGCACGCTTGCCGCAATCCAGCCCGCCGCTAGACCCGCAACGACCATGAGGAAGAAGAGTCGCACGAAGCCTTGCGTCTGCCACTGAGAGAAGACCGTGACGGCGAGCAGGATGCCGCCGATGAAGGCGAGCGTGGCGAGCCACCATCCGACCGGCTCCGGTGGGATGCTGAGGGTATTCGGGTTGAAGGCGTAGGCGATTCCGATCGCCCCGAGCAACGCCGACCCGATCAGTCCACCGACGTACAGGACGCCAGCCCGGTTCCGCACGCTTCCATATTGGTCCCGGCCATGAGAGCGATGCAATGGTTGCGAGCGCAACGTCGGCGGCTCTCCATCGGTTCGGCACAACTCCGCAATAAGCGACACGGCGGGGACTCCTGTTGCCCGAATCATTGACAGAGCAAGCCCCCGTGGTAGCCTTCCTTACGTCCTCGTAATTACGGAGCTGTGAATGGCAGAGTCCGACGGGTATCGAGTCCCTGAGGTCACCAAACTGGTGGGGATTTCGTATCGCCAGCTCGACTATTGGGCTCGAACCGGCCTGGTCACGCCCAGCATTCGAGAGGCGGGGGGCTCAGGGACACAGCGGCTCTATTCCTTCCGAGACCTGGTCCAGCTCAAAGTCATCAAGAAGCTGCTGGACGCGGGAGTTTCCCTCCAGAACGTTCGGAAAGCGGTCATTTACCTGCGGCAACACCTCGGCACGGAGCCGTCGAGTGTGACGCTCATGTCGGATGGTGCTCGAATCTATGCATGCGAGTCCGAGGACGAGATCATCGACCTGGTGAAGAGGGGACAGGGCGTGTTCGCCATCGCGCTGGACAAGGTGTGGGACGACCTGTCGAGCTCCCTCAAACCAAAGAGAGAGGCGCGCCCCCGCGTGGCTCGGGCCGGAGGGGCGTGACACCTCCGCCAACCGCTGTCAGCGAACGCCCAAGCGACACCGTCTCTTTCGCCCACAGGAGCGAGCGGCAGTTCGCGCAACTCCTCGACTTCTACCAAATCGAATGGCAATACGAGCCGCGGTCCTTCGACCTGGAATGGGACAAGGAAGGCAACGTCATCAAGCGGTTCACGCCGGACTTCTATCTGCCCGCGTACAACGTGTATATCGAAATCACCACGCTCAACCAGAAACTGGTGACCAAGAAGAACCGGAAGGTCCGGCGGCTTCGCGAGCTCTACCCGGACATCAATTGCAAGATCTTCTACCAGCGCGATTACCTGTCTCTTGTCACGAAGTATGGCCTCAAGGATGGCCAGGCGAAGGAAATCGGGTAGCGGTTTTGTCCCCACCGCGCCTCCGCTACTCGGGGCGCTGATGGCTCGCCTGTAGACTGCCGTCCGTGCGTTTCGCCCCACACACAGACGAAGACGTTCGGGACATGCTCGCTGCCTGCGGGCTCTCCTCGCTGGACGATCTCTTCGCCCACCTGCCGGAGAATGTCCGGCTGGACCGGCCGCTCGAGATCCCCGAGGGCGTCTCGGAGATGGAGCTGGTCGACGACCTCCGGCGGTTGGCCGCGCGGAACCGCAACGTCGATGACGTCGTGTGCTTCGCCGGCGGGGGAGCGTACGACCACTACGTACCGGCGGTGGTGTGGGCGCTGGCCGGGCGTTCGGAGCTCTACACGTCGTACACGCCGTACCAGCCGGAGCTGTCTCAAGGCGTCTTGCAGACGCTGTTCGAGTACCAGTCTATGGTCTGCGAGCTCACGGGGCTCGACGTGTCGAACGCGTCGCTGTACGACGGGCCGACCGCTCTGGTCGAAGCGGTCCACATGTCCACCGGCGCCACGCGGCGCGAGCGCGTTCTGGTCTCCGACGGGCTCGACGAGCGTTACATCGAGACCCTCCGAACCTACGGCGCAGGTGAGCATTTCGAGATCGAGCTTCTGAAATCGGACGGCGGCGTGACGTTGTTTCGGCAGGAACGACTCGACGACGTTGCGGCCGTCGTCTACCAGCACCCCAACAAGTGGGGGAACCTCGAGACACCCGGCTTCGGCCCGGCACGGCAGGCGGGGGCGCGAGCAATTCAGGTCTTCGATCCGCTTTCGCTCGGCGTCGTGAAGTCGCCGGCGGAGCTCGGCGCGGACATTGCCGTGGCGGAAGGCCAGCCTGTGGGGAACCACCTAAACTATGGCGGGCCGTACCTCGGGATCATCGCGGCCCGGATGCAAGACGTTCGACGAATGCCCGGACGGATCGTCGGAGAGACCTCCGACGTCGACGGCAAGCGCGGCTACGTCCTCACCCTCCAGGCCAGGGAACAGCACATTCGCCGCGAAAAGGCGACGTCGAATATCTGCACGAACCAGACCCTGATGGCGGTTGCAGCCACGGTCTATCTGGCGTGGCTCGGGCCTCAGGGGCTTCGCGAACTTGGCGAGCAGTGCCTGGCAAAGGCTCACTACACCGCCGAGCGGCTGTCGGACCTCTCAGGCGTGGACCTGATGTGGCCGGAGCGGGAGTTCTTCAAGGAGTTCGCTGTCACGGTCGCGGACGCGCGCTCTCCACGGGAGGTACAGAACCGGCTCATCGACTTGGGGTTCCTGGTAGGTCCGGTCATCGACGGCGGTCTTCTGGTTTCGGTGACCGAACGTCGGACTCGCGAAGAAATCGACCGGTTCGTGAAAGCGT
>JALYGK010000008.1 GCA_030777105.1 Actinomycetota bacterium
CGCGACGTCTCGGGCGAGGGTGTCCAGCAGGCGCTGTTGAAGATCCTCGAAGGGACCACCGCCAGCGTTCCGCCACAGGGCGGCAGGAAGCATCCCCACCAGGAGTTCATTCAAATCGACACGACGAACATCCTGTTCATTTGCGGTGGAGCGTTCGCGGGTCTGGAGAAGATCATCGAGTCCCGGGTCGGGACCAAGGGCGTCGGCTTCGGCGCCGACGTCCGGCGTCTGGAGGAGAAGGACCTCGGTCAGATCTTCAGGAACGTGCTCCCCGAGGACCTGCTGAAGTACGGATTGATCCCCGAGTTCGTCGGCCGGCTCCCGGTCATCTCCTACGTCCACAACCTGGACCGTCAGGCGTTGATCGACATTCTCACCAAGCCGAAGAACGCACTGATTCGGCAGTACAAGAAGTTCTTCGAGTTCGACGGCGTGGAGCTCGAGTTCTCGCACGACGCGCTGGAGGCCATCGCCGACCAGTGCATGCTGCGGGGGACCGGGGCACGCGGACTCAGGGCGATCCTCGAGGAAGTGCTGCTCAACGTGATGTATGAGCTGCCATCTCGAAAGGACGTCACCAAGTGCCTCATCGACCAGGAGGTCGTCCTTCGGGGCGTGAACCCGACGCTGGTTCCAAGAGAGAAGGAAAAGCCTGCGAAGCAGCCGAAAGAGCGTTCGGCCTAACGCTCTTCCTTATTTCTCAATCCACCTAAACGAAACTCCGCCCTTGTCGATTCATGCTGCAAGTGATGAATCGGGCTGTGGTGCTGCCTCAGGCCGCCAAAGAAGAGCGAACGATGCAGCCTCCGCGCATTTCGTTTGAGGACTTCTACGAACGAGAGCGCGACGGGCTGTTCGGGGCTCTTTGCCTGATCACGGGGAATCGGCAGGACGCCGAAGAGATCACACAGGACAGCTTCGTTTCGTTGTGGGAGCGATGGGACCGCATCTCTCCGATGGACAACCCAACCGGATACCTGTACCGGACCGCGTTGAACGGGTTTCGAAAACGGCGCCGGCGGGCCGCGTTGGCGCTCCGCCATGGTGTCGCTCAGAGATTGCGGCAGGACGTTTTCGAGGCCGTGGACGACCGCGATGTCCTTCGCCGAACGCTCGCAACGCTGACACCTCGACAGCGAGCGGCGCTCGTTGTGACCGAGCTATTCGGGCATACGTCCGAAGAGGCCGGTCGGTTGCTTGAAATCCGGCCCGCCACGGTCCGAGTCCTTACTTCTCAAGCCCGAGCGGCGCTTACCAAGACATTGGAGGCAAGTGATGACTGATCTCAGGGAGGCGCTCGAACGCGAGCGAAGAAGGTTCCGGATGGGTGGTACGTCGATCGAGGACTTGGAGCGCCGCCGCGACGCACGCCGTCGGAACCGAAGGGTCGTCTCGGGCGTTGTGGCGATCGCTGTCGCAGCGGTCGGCGCGTTCGCCGCTTTTGCGGCTTTCCACGACACAGGTCGTGCTCCCTCGCCGGCCGCCTCGCCCCCAATTGCTACCCCGAAGCGAATTCCACCGCCTTCTTCCAAGCTCCAGTTCGTCGACGAGAACCATGGGTGGATGGCAGTCGAACACGAGATTCTCGCCACGACTGACGGGGGGCGGACGTGGAAAGCTCAGTATCGATCGGAGGATGTCTTCGGCGTCCAGTTCCTGGACTCAGAGCATGGATGGGCGGCTTCCGCCGAAGGTCTCGTTGGCACGACCGATGGCGGAGTCCATTGGCGAGTGTTAAACGAAGACTCATTGGAGCAGGTCCAGTTCGTCGATTCTCAAGTCGGATGGAGCATCCAAATCAGCTCAGATCCAAGAAAGCCGCTTCCTCTTCCACCCGGCTTCCATACGGCCGAAGGCTATTCGGTCCTATTCATGACGACGGATGGCGGCTCGACGTGGGACCGAGTCGAAATCAAGAGGACGGTATCTGGAATCTGCTTTGTCGACGAAAGGACTGGCTGGGTCTCGAGCCGGAGCTCGATCTTGCGGACCGGGGATGGCGGCACTTCGTGGACGGAGACGGAGCTCAGTTTCCGCCGAGGACGGGCTTGGAGCGGTGAGTTCTCCTGCGTTACCCCACAAGAAGCGTGGAGCCTTTTCCGCGAGTGGAGCGGCACCGCGGGGACCGTTCCCTACGCGGCTTTTGCCACAACCACCGGTGGCACCACATGGAACCCCGTCTTGCAGGAGAGATCGACATCCCCGCTCGGCCAGGATGCTCGAATCCATCCGGCCGAGGATCCGTACCCAGGTCCGTTTGACGTTCCGCGAGAGGGCGCGGCGTTCTTCCTGAACTTCTGTCCGCCTTGTGGCGGGACGTCCGCTGTGATTCGGACGCTCGATGGCGGGAAGAGCTGGAAACGATTCGACCTTCCCCAATCAGCGCAAGGCGAGCCTTTCGGCCTTTCCTTTGTGGACGAGAATCACGGTTGGGCGGCTCTCCGACAACCGGTTTCAGACACTAACGGCGAAACGGCCCAGGTCTTCATCCTCAAAACATCGGACGGAGGGGCGACATGGAAGATCTCGAGCGTCTACCGGCCCAGCCATTAGAGAAAGCGTCACACCTTTCCCGGCAGGACACTATCGACGGCGCGCCAGCAGTACCACGCTGCGACAGTTCGGTAAGGCTGGAAGCGCTCGCCGAAGACGCTTAGCTCCTTCGGCTTCGGTAGCTCCGGCAGGCCGTAGATCATCGCATAGCCCTTCCGCACTCCATAGTCGTCGACGGGCCACACGTTGAGGCGGCGGAGCTGGAAGATCAGAAACATCTCGGCGGTCCACCGCCCGATGCCACGAACGGTAACGAGCCGCTCAATGATCGCTTCGTCCCTCAACCGCTCGATCGCCTCCAGCGGGACCGTGCCGTCGAGCACCTTCGTCGCGAGATCCCGCATCGACAGCGCCTTGTTTCGCGACACGCCGGCGTTGCGTAACGCCTCGTCGCTGGTCGACAGCAGTGCTTCCGGCGTCAGCCGACCGTCGAACAGTGCGATGAAGCGTCGGTGGATGGCCGCGGCGGCAGCCCCCGCCAGCTGCTGATACAGGATGCTCTCGACCAGCGCGTTGAAGTGGTCGATCCGCGGCA
>JALYGK010000009.1 GCA_030777105.1 Actinomycetota bacterium
TGAATCCCGTACCGGTCGACGATGGAGTGACCCGCGGCGCCGGGTTAGCGGAGCCCGACGATGGGGCCTACGGCAGCGCCAAGCCGGGCAAGAGCAAGGGCCACGGGAAGCCGGACAGGCCCAAGCACGGTGACGGCCCGCCGTTCCAGACCTACGAGCGCACTAAAGACGAGCCCGTTCGGGACCGAGGCCATAAGGGACGGTCCGAGCGTCCCGGCCGCCGAGTCGGACAGACCCGGAATGGCTGGAAAGGAAAGGGACGCGCCTGGGGCTGGAAATCCAAATGCGACCACTCACACCCATCTTCCAACGGCCTCTGCAGGAGGTGACCGATGGCCCTGTCACCTCGTGATCGGCGCGCGGTCATCATCGCCGGCGGTGTCCTGCTGGTAGCGGTCGTGGTGTTCTTCGTGTTTCTCTCGAACGCGCCCGAGCCCGAGGAACCGACATCGGCGCAGGGGCCGACTCAGATCGAGAACCCGCAGCCTCAGCCGCAACCGTCGCCCACGTCCGACCCGTTGGCGGATCAAATCCTGGTTTTGTCGGGACGTGATCCATTCGAGCCTCTCGCGGCCGACCCCGCAGCCAGCCCCGGAGCGACCGGCACAACCGGGACAACGGGCACGACCGGGACGACCGGCACGACCGGGACGGTTCCCACCACTGGAACCGAGACCACCACGACCACCACCGGCACGGCGGGGAGCACGACCACCGGAACGACCCCGAGTTCGGGTTCCTCTGGTGGGGGCGGCGGGTCCTCGGGCGGCTCGTCTTCCGCAGGGAGCCGCCGCGGCGGAGGCGGGGGTGACCTCCCGCCGCTAACCGGCTGAACCGAGCGCTTGCCCTAACGCGTCGTCCGGGCGGCCCCAATCCAGCCGGTATCATCGGCGCTCGTGAATCACGCTGATCGGCGACGGAAAGTTGCCGCGCGGTTGGGACACCTCGGCGCCGATGCCTTCCTGATCACCCGGCTGCCAAACGTTCGGTATCTCACCGGGTTCACCGGCTCAAATGGGCAGCTCATCCTGACGCCGGACGATGCGGTGTTCCTGACGGACGGCCGCTACGCCGAGCAATCTCGCCGTGAGGCGCCCGACGTTCGCCGGGTCATCTACATGGGCGAGTTCAGTCAAGCGTTCGGCGAGGCATGTTCGGACCTCGGGGTGGACCGCCTGGCCTTCGAATCGACCGGCCTGACCTATAAGACCTACCGTGAGCTCTCCGGCGTGGGGCGGAAGCTGGTTGCCACCGAGCAGGAGATCGAACGCCTCAGATGGACGAAGGATCAAGGGGAGATCGAGCGCCTCAATCAGGCGCAGGCTCTGGCCGACGACGCATTCGACCTGATCACGCACAAGCTGGTGGAGGGCATCACCGAACGCGACGCCGCCCTGGAGCTCGATATGTCATTACGACGCGCCGGCGCCGAGAACGTGGCGTTCGAAACCATCATCGCGTTTGGTGAGAACGCGGCAGAACCGCACCACCACCCGACCGACCGGGCACTTCGTCGGGGGGACATCGTCAAGATGGACTTTGGCTGCGTAGTCGACGGCTACCACTCGGACATGACGCGCACCGTGTCGTTCGGTGACCCACCACCGGAGCTCCGCGAGGTCTACGAGATCGTGCGAGCGGCGCAACAGGCCGGCATCGACGCGGTCAGGGCTGGAGTGGTCGGGGCCGACGCGGACGAGGCGTCCAGAACGGTCATTCGCGACGCTGGGTACGGGGAGAAGTACGGGCATTCCCTCGGGCATGGCGTTGGTCTGGAGATCCATGAGGGCCCGACGCTGCGGGCGCGTGGCAAGGACGTGGTTCCCGAGGGCGCGGTCGTGACGGTCGAACCCGGTATCTACCTGGAGGGCGTGGGCGGAGTCCGGATCGAAGACATGGTCGAGGTTCGATCCGACGGCTGCCGGGTCATTCCCCGTACGCCGAAGGAGCTCCTGGTCCTGTGAGCGTCAACACCAACGACCTACGCCGCGGGATGACCCTTGATCTCGACGGGCAGCTCTATCAGGTCGTCGAGTTCCAACACGTCAAGCCCGGCAAGGGCGGCGCGTTCGTCCGGACGAAGCTTCGAAACGTCAGAAGCGGCGGCGTCGTGGACCGGACATTCAACGCCGGCGTTGACGTCGGCCTCGCCATCGTGGATCGCCGCGAGATGCAGTACCTCTACCGGGACGGCGATGACTTCGTGTTCATGGACGCCGAGACCTACGAGCAGCACCACGTGCCTTCGGCGGCCGTCGGCGACGCCGCGAACTATCTGACGGAGGGAGCGACGGCCGTCCTCGCCATGCACGACGGCAATCCCATCGGCGTGGAGGTCCCGACATCGGTGACGCTCCGCGTCGCGGACACGGAACCCGGGGTGAAGGGGGACCGGGTAGGGGGCGCGATGAAACCGGCGACCCTCGAAACAGGCCTGGTGGTCCAGGTTCCCTTGTTCGTCGACGAGGGCGAGTTGGTGAAGGTCGACACGCGCACCGGCGAGTACCTCACCAGGGCCAAATAAGGGAACGATGAGCCGCCCGTCATCGGTTGAGCGGGACGGCGCCGGCGGGTCCGAGCGGCGAGTGGGACACAGGCGGCGACGAGCAGCGCGCCGCCTGGCCATCGAGCTGCTCTACCAGGCGGACGTGACCGGGCGGGATGCCGACCGGGTAATGGACGAGTGGCGGCGGGCCCAGCGCGAGATCCCTCTCTATGCCGAGGAGATCGTGCAGGGGGTCGAGGCGCAGCGAGACGACATCGACCAAATCCTCGGATCGAACTCGGAGGAGTGGGCGGTTCACCGGATGGCGGCCGTGGATCGGGCGATCCTCCGGGTGGCGTGCTACGAGCTTGGCGCGGGAGTCCCGCCCGCGGTGGCGATCAACGAGGCCGTCGAGGCGGCAAAGGAATTGTCCACGGAGGACTCGGGGCGTTTCATCAACGGCCTGCTCGGAAGAATCGCCCGGAGCCCGGAGGAGGATCGGCCGGATTCCTAGGGCTCGCGCTTCGCCTCGGCGGTTTCCCCCTCGCGGTCACCCTCGTGCATCCCCTGCTTGAACTCACGGGTGGACTTTCCCAGCGAGCGGGCAAGAGAGGGAAGCCTGCTCGCACCGAAAAGCAGCAGGATGATTCCGAGGATGATGAGGAGCTCGGTGGCGCCGACAATCGCAATCATGGCCAGACCTCGATCCTTGTCTCTCTATTTCCTACAGACCATAGTACGCCTCTGTTGACAGGGGATTTCCAGCCCCTATCCTTGCCTTCGAGTTTGGCCCTTTAAGTCGGTCCGGAGAGGCCGGGAAGGGAGAAAGACGGATTTTGACCTCGATCGACGCCTCGCGCCCGCGAGGCGTTTCTTTTTGGCGAGCCGCGTCGTGAGCGCCCTGGTCGAACGAGCCCGCCTGCTCGACGCCGCGGAAATCCGTCGCGCTACCACCCGCATCGCGCACGAGATCGTCGAACGAAACAAGGGAGCGGGGCGCGTCGCGCTGATCGGGATCGCGGCGCGCGGAGACGACCTGGCTCGCCGTCTCGCCTCGGAGATCGAGCGAATCGAGGAAGTTCGCGTGCCGGTCGGCGTGCTCGACATCACGTTTTACCGGGATGACATCGGGCTCCGCGCCGAAGCGCCCGAGGTCCACGAGACCCGTATCGACTTCGACATCACCGGCATCACGGTGGTCCTCGTCGACGATGTCCTCTTTACCGGCCGAACGATCAGAGCCGCCATGGACGCCCTGGTCGACTTCGGCCGGCCCCACGCGATCCAGCTCGCGGTACTGGTGGACCGAGGACACCGGGAGCTTCCGATCAGGCCCGACTACGTGGGGAAGAACGTCCCGACGCGAAAGGACGAGGAAGTCCAGGTTCGCCTGAGTGAGCTGGACGGGGAAGACGTCGCGGTCTTGGCCGAACGGATCGACACGGATGAGGCGCCCGCGGTCGCTGCCCGCCGCGGACCGTCAGAACCGGCGGGCGGAGGTGAGGGACCGGCATGATGAAGCACCTGCTATCGATCAATCAGCTCGACCGAGACGACATCATCCGCATCCTCGACACTGCCGGCAGCTTCCGCGAGGTCGGGACGCGGGTCATCAAGAAGGTGCCCGCGCTGCGTGGACGTACGGTGGTCAACCTCTTCTACGAGAACTCGACTCGGACCCGGATCTCCTTCGAGCTCGCCGCCAAACGACTCTCCGCCGACGTCATCAATTTCTCGACGAGCGGCTCGTCGGTGGCGAAAGGGGAAAGCCTCAAGGACACGGCGTTGACCCTTCAGGCGATGGGTGCCGATGCCATCGTCATTCGCCACTCGTCTTCAGGCGCGCCGCACATCCTGACGAGATGGGTGACGGCGAGCGTCCTGAACGCGGGGGACGGAACCCATGAGCATCCGACGCAGGCGCTGCTGGATCTCCTCACCATGAGTGACCACTTCCCGTCGCTGGAAGGTCTCCGGGTGGCGATCGTCGGCGACATTCGTCACTCCAGAGTGGCTCGCTCGCTGACCTTCGCCCTGGGGAAGATGGGAGGGCAGGTCACGCTGGTCGGTCCGCCCACGCTGATCCCCCCCGAGGCGCCGGCGTGGGGGGCGGAAATCTCCCACGACTTCGACGCGGTGCTCCCGAAGCTCGACGTGTGCTACATGCTCCGGGTTCAACGCGAACGCCAGCGCCAGCAGCTGTTCCCGAGCATCCGGGAGTACTCGCGGTTGTTCGGCCTCACCCGGACCAGGGTCGAGGCTCTCCCCGAGCGAAGCCTCGTCATGCACCCCGGCCCGATGAACCGCGGAGTGGAGATCGCTTCGGACGTCGCCGACCTTCCCCGCTCGGTCATCACCGACCAGGTCACGAACGGCATCGCTGTTCGGATGTCGCTGCTGTACCTGATCCTGGGAAGCGAGGGACGCCGCGGAAGTGGCGAGGAGTCCGGTACGGAACTCGGCGACGAGTCCGAGGGAGCGGCGCGTGCCTAGCCCAATCTTGTTCAAGGACGTCCTGCTCGTCGATCCGGCGTCCGGGCACGACGCCGTGACGAACGTTCGGGTCCAGGACGAATCCGTTCAAGCGATTGGTCGCGATGTTGGTTCCAATGAGGCGGAGGTCATCGACGCCGGCGGGTTGGTGATGGCGCCGGGCTTCGTCGATCTGCACTCGCACCTTCGGGAGCCGGGGTTCGAACACAAGGAGACAGTGGAGAGCGGGACGCGAGCCGCGGCCGCGGGAGGGTTCACGGCAGTGTGCGCCATGCCGAACACCGATCCTGTGATGGATAACGCCGCCATCGTCGCCGAGGTCGTGAACCTCGCAGACAAGGCCGGCTTGTGCGACGTCTTTCCGGCCGGGGCCATCACGCGAGGCTTGGGAGGCGAAGCACTTACCGATATGGCCGAGATGGTCGAGGCAGGGGTTCGGCTGTTCACCGACGACCACAAGTGCGTGCAGTCCTCGCGAATGATGCGGCTGGCGCTGGAGTACGCGAAGGCGTTCGACGTGGTCATCGCCGAGCACGCTCAAGACCAGGCCCTCTCCGAGGGCTGGCAGATGCACGAAGGCCTCTCGTCGTCGCTCCTCGGGTTGGCCGGCGCACCTTCGGAGTCCGAATCGGTGATCGTGGCACGCGATCTCGCCCTGGCCGCCCTGACCGGAGGGGTTCTTCACCTCACCCACCTCTCCGCCCGGCAATCGGTGCACCTGTTGACCGAATCCAAGGAGCGGGGTGTCCGCGTGACGGCCGACGTGACGCCCCATCACCTGGCGCTCCTGGACGAGGACCTCGTGTCGTACGACACGAACCTGAAGGTCAACCCGCCGCTGCGCTCCCGTGAGGATCGGGACGCGCTTCGCACCGGACTCGGTTCCGGAGTCATCGACGCCGTGGCTACCGACCATGCCCCGCACGCCGTCGAGGACAAGGAACAGGAATTCGACGCCGCACCGCCCGGCACCGTCGGACTCGAGACGGCACTTGCCGTCGTGCTGACCGAGTTGGTCGAGCCCGGCTTGCTAACGCTGAGCAGGGCCATCGAGGCTCTCTCCACCCGGCCCGCTGCGATCCTGCACGCTGACGAACACGGGGGCCCGATCGCGCCCGACCGTCCGGCGAACCTGGTGGTGTTCGATCCGTCCGAAGAATGGACCGTGGGAGAGCGCCCGTTCGCCTCGCTGGCCCGGAACTCCGCCTTCTTGGGGCGTCGGGTCCGGGGACGCGTGCTTCATACCATGCGGCGCGGCGAGTTCACGGTACGGGCCGGGGAGCCAACTCGGTGACCGAGGCCCTTCTCGTCCTGGAAGACGGGTCCGTCTTCAGAGGCCGTTCGTTCGGCGCTGAAGGTGAGGCATTCGGCGAGGCGGTGTTCAACACCGCGATGTGCGGCTACCAGGAGGTCCTGACCGACCCTTCCTACGCGGGCCAGATCGTGACCATGACGTCGCCGCACCAGGGGAACTACGGCATAAACGAGGAGGACCGCGAATCTGCGGGGGTCAAGGTCGCCGGGTTCGTGGTCCGTGAGGCGAGCCGCCGGGCTTCCTCATGGCGGTCGCGAACGACGCTGCACGACTACCTGGGCGCCGCCGGAGTGCTCGGCGTGGAAGGGATCGATACTCGTCGGCTGACCCGTCGTATTCGTGAAGCCGGCGCGATGCGCGCCGGCATCTCGACGCTGGACCTCGATCCCGAATCACTCCGCGCGAGGGTCAGAACCCAGCCGACGATGGAAGGAGCGGACCTGGCCTCAGGCGTTTCCATCGGCCACGCCGTTCCGGCGGCGGACGTGACCCGAGACTTCGGACCGGCAAAGAAGCCCCTCCGTGTCGCCGCGTACGACTTCGGAATCAAGTGGAACATCCTTCGAAAGCTGGCCGAAATTGGCTGCAACACAACGGTTTTCCCCGCTCACACGCCACCGTCAGAGATTCTCCACGGAGGATTCGATGGCGTCTTCCTGTCCAACGGTCCCGGCGACCCGGCGGCGACCACGTATGGCGTTGAAGCCGTCCGATCGCTGCTCGGCAAGCTCCCAATTTTCGCGATTTGCCTGGGGCACCAGCTGCTGGCGCTGGCGCTGGGCGGACGAACGTACAAGCTTCGATTCGGCCATCGAGGCGTGAATCAACCGGTGAAGGATCTCGATACCGGACGGATCGAGATCACCTCCCACAATCATGGGTTTGCCGCCGATCCGCTCGTATGGCGGCGGCGGCAGGCCATGGACGGAGGACCGGACGTTGTCGAGACTCCGTTCGGGCGAGTTGCCCTCACGCACTGGAACCTCAACGACGGGACGCTGGAGGGCCTTCGGTGCATCGACGTCCCGGCGTTCTCCGTTCAGTATCACCCTGAGGCGTCTCCCGGCCCGCACGACTCCGCGCACCTGTTCCGGCGCTTCCTGGAGCTGATGAGCTGATGCCGCGACGGACGGACCTCCGCACGATCCTCGTGATCGGGTCGGGCCCAATCGTGATCGGACAGGCCTGCGAGTTCGACTACTCGGGAACGCAGGCGTGCAAGGTGCTCCGGCGGGAGGGCTACCGCGTGGTGCTGGTCAACTCGAACCCCGCCACGATCATGACCGACCCGGAGTTCGCGGACGCCACCTATATCGAGCCCTTGACGCCCGCCGCGGTGCTCCAGGTCATCGAACGAGAACGTCCGGATGCGCTCCTTCCGACGCTCGGCGGGCAGACGGGTCTGAACATCTCGATCGGTCTGGCGGAATCGCGCGCCCTGGAGGAGCGAGGCGTGCAGCTGATCGGCGCCGGCGTCGAAGCGATCCGCCGGGCGGAAGACCGTCGCATGTTCGTGAAAACCATGACTGACGCCGGGCTGCCGCTCCCGCGCTCTGGCTTCGCTCACTCGCTCTCCGAAGCGCATGCGGTTGCGGGCGAGATCGGTTTCCCTGTGATGGTTCGCCCCTCGTTCGTCCTGGGTGGGGGCGGAAGCGGACTGGCTCGTTCACCGGACGAGCTGGAGCGGGTTGCCGCCGACGGCCTCGATGCCAGCCCGATCTCGGAGGTGCTGATCGAGGAGTCCGTCGCCGGGTGGAAGGAGTTCGAGCTCGAAGTGATGCGCGATGGGGCGGACAACGCCGTCGTGATCTGCTCGATCGAGAACGTGGACCCGATGGGCGTCCACACCGGTGACTCGGTCACCGTCGCGCCGGCTCAGACGCTGACCGACCGCGAATACCAGGCGATGCGGGACGCCGGCCTCGCGTGCATCCGCGCGGTCGGGGTGGACACCGGCGGCTCCAACGTCCAGTTCGCGGTGAATCCCGTCGACGGCCGGATGGTCCTCATCGAGATGAACCCTCGGGTGTCTCGGTCGAGCGCTCTGGCTTCCAAGGCGACCGGGTTTCCCATCGCGAAGATCGCCGCCATGCTTGCGGTCGGCTTTCGCCTCGACGAGATTCCGAACGAGATCACCGGCGAGACGCTTGCGGCCTTCGAGCCAACGCTCGACTACGTAGCGGTGAAGGTTCCCCGATGGTCATTCGAGAAGTTCCCCGCAGCCGACCCGACGCTGACGACCAAGATGAAGTCGGTGGGGGAGGTGATGGCGATCGGTCGCACGTTCGCCGAGGCCCTGGGGAAGGCGTACCGCTCGCTGGAGCGCAACTTTGACCTCGGCCCCGATCTCCTGAAGGAGGGCCCGGGCGATCGCCGGTCGGTGCTCGACCAGCTCTCCGTTCCCACGGAGGACCGCCTGCTTCGGGTGGAACGGGCGCTCACGGACGGGTACTCCGTTGAGTACGTGGCCGCTGCTTCCGGCATGGATCCGTGGTTCGTCGATCAGATCGCCTTGGTTGCCGAGCAAGCGGGCCGACTCCGCGGCAAGGCCCTGGCGGAGATGCGCGAAGACGAACTCCGGGAGGCGAAGCGAGCCGGTCTTTCGGATCGCCGAATCGCCCGCCTCACGGGGTCGACCGAGAACGACGTTCGTTCTACCAGGCGACGATCTGGTGTGGCGCCCGTGTTCAAGACCGTGGACACCTGCGCCGGTGAGTTCGAAGCGATGACGCCGTACTACTACAGCACCTACGAAGAAGAGAGCGAGGTTCGCCCCGGCCGGAAGCCGCGCGTCGTCATTCTGGGCGCCGGCCCAAACCGCATCGGGCAGGGCATCGAGTTCGACTATGCATGCGTCCACGCGGCGTTCGCCCTGCGAGATGCGGGGTTCGAAACCGTGATGGTGAACTCCAACCCGGAGACGGTTTCGACCGACTATGACACCAGCGACCGGCTGTATTTCGAGCCGCTCCAACTCGAGGATGTCCTGGCCGTATGCGAAGCGGAGGATCCGGTCGGTGTGGTCGTGCAGCTCGGAGGGCAGACGCCGCTGGCCATGGCGAGAGGACTCGAGGAAGCTGGAGTGACCGTTCTGGGAACGCTCCCCGAGCGGCTGGACGCGGCCGAAGACCGGCTGAAGTTCGGCGAGCTCCTCCGAACGCTCCAGATAGCGTCGCCTCCACACGGGGTTGCGGGGTCACCGCAGGAAGCCGCCCACGTCGCCGACCGCGTCGGCTACCCGTTGGTGGTGCGGCCTTCGTACGTGCTGGGCGGCCGAGCCATGGACATCGTGTACACCGAGGAAGAGCTGGAGCGGTTTGTGCGATCCGCGGCGGCAGCCAGTCCGGAGCATCCCGTGTTCATGGACCGGTTCCTGGAAGGCGCCATCGAGGTCGACGTCGACGCGGTATGCGACGGCGATGAAGTTCTCATTGGTGCGGTCATGGAGCACATCGAAGAGGCCGGTGTTCACTCCGGGGACTCCTCGTGCGTCATTCCACCGCCCACCCTTTCGGACGAGCTGCTCGACCACATCGAGGAGATCACCGGCAGCATCGCCCGCACCCTGGGAGTCCGCGGCCTTTTGAACATCCAGCTCGCCGTGAGAGACGACGTGCCGTTCGTTTTGGAGGCAAACCCGCGGGCGTCGCGTACCGTGCCGTTCGTGGCCAAGGCTACCGGGATCCCGCTGGCCAAGATCGCCGCCCGGGTGATGGCCGGCGCCAGCCTCGCTCAGCTTCGGCACGAAGGGCTCGTGCAGGATTCGGCGGGCGGATACCGATCGCTGCCGCACGTTGCGGTGAAGGCCGCGGTGCTGCCGTTCGGCCGCTTCCCCGGCGTCGACACGGTGCTCGGCCCGGAGATGCGTTCGACCGGCGAGGTCATGGGCATCTCGGACGACCTGGGGCTTGCCCTGGCCAAGGCCCAGGAGGCCACGGGGTCGAAGCTCCCCGTCGCCGGACGGACGTTCATCTCGGTGGCCAACCGCGATAAGCGCGCCATCGTCCTTCCGGCGCGGCGGCTGGCAGAGCTGGGGTTCGACATCCTTGCCACGCGAGGAACAGCCGCCGTCCTGTCACGGGCCGGCGTGCCGGCGACGCCGGTGCTCAAACGGTCGGAGGGAAGCCCGAACGTGGAGGAGCTCATTCAGAGAGGCCATTTCGACCTGGTGATCAACACTCCGTTCGGACGAAAGCCTCGCACCGACGGGTACTTCATTCGAACCGCCGCTGCGCGGGCGGGCATCCCGTGCATCACGACGATGCCGGGAGTGCTCTCGGCGGTGCACGGGATCGAGGCGCTGATGCGAGAACGGCCGATGCCGCGGTCGATTCAGGAGTACCAGGCCCCACCGGCGTACACGGGCCGGGAGGCGGTATGAGGCAGGCTCGGTGCGAAGTACTGTCGAACCGCCGCTCCGGCGCGTACTACTCGCTCACGCTGGCCGGTCCCGACATCTCCGAGGAGGCCCGCCCCGGCCAATTCGTCCAGATCGCGGTTCCGGAGGGGCGCGACATCCTGCTCCGCCGGCCGTTTTCGATACACAGAGCCTCGAAACGAGGCGGCTGGGCCGGAACGCTGGACGTCGTCTTCGACGTGGTTGGTCCGGGGACCGCATGGCTCTCTTCCCTGGCTCGTCACGACGTCGTGGACGTCATCGGCCCACTGGGCCGGCCGTTCGCCTATCCGCCCCAGCCCGCTCGGTGCCTGCTCATGGGCGGCGGGTATGGTGCTGCGCCGCTCTATTTCCTTGCCGAGGACCTCCGGGCGCGTGGAATGGAGGTGCACCTGATCCTCGGAGCGCGGACCCACGACCGCGTGTTCAAACCGGTTGACGGGAGACGCCTGGCCCACTCGCTGGTCGTGACGACAGACGATGGGTCGATGGGGCACCGAGGGTTGGTGACCGACATGATGCCGTCCGTCATGGGTCGGACCCGAACCCAGGTGGTGTACGCGTGCGGCCCCAACCCCATGCTCAGGGCTGTATCCGAGTACTCGCAGACGCGCGGCGTGCCCTGTCAGGTCGCCGTGGAGGAGCTCATGGCATGCGGGCTCGGGGTGTGCTGGACCTGCGTCGTCCCGATGTTCGGCTCGCAGGGCCGCGGGTGGTGGAACGTCCGCGCATGCACAGAGGGTCCCGTCTTCAACGGCGCCCGGATCTGGTGGGACCGCTGGTTCGATGAGGCGCCGCGGCGAGACGAGGGCGGCGCTTCGCAGCCGCAGACCACGCCGCCGATGGCCCACGCGAGACCGCAATGAGCCGGAACGGTCTGGACGTAAGCGTCGGAGACGCCGTTTCGGTGGCCGTCGATCTGGGCGGTGTCTCGTTCCCCACGCCCGTCCTCACCGCTTCGGGGACGTTCGGATCCGGGAAGGAGATGTCACGCCTCTTCGACCTTCAGGGCGTGGGAGGAATCGTGACGAAGAGCGTGACGCCCGAGCCGCGACGGGGGCTCCCGGTCCCCCGGATGGCCGAAACCAGCTCGGGGATGCTGAACGCGATCGGGTTGCAGAATCCCGGCGTCGACGAGTTTCTGGCGAAGGATGCTGGTTTCATCTCCTCCGTCGGAGTTCCGGTGGTGGTCTCCGTTGCGGGGAAGACCGTTCGTGAATTCGTCGACGTCGCGATGCGGGTCTCCGAGATTCCCGGCGTGGTCGCGATCGAGGCGAACATCTCCTGCCCGAACGTCGAACGGCGCAACGAGGTGTTCGCGTGCTACCCGGATCAAGCCGCCGACGTCATCAAGTCGATGAGCCGCATGACGCGTCTCCCGATCTTCGCGAAGCTCACCGCCGACACGACTGACATCGTTGCGGTGGCCGAGGCATGCGTCGGCGCCGGCGCTCACGGACTCTCGCTGATCAACACCCTTCTGGGGATGGCCATCGACGTTGACACGTTTCGCCCGAAGCTCGGCGGGGTGACCGGTGGGCTCTCCGGTCCGGCCATCCGCCCGATCGCCGTTCGGTGCGTCCACCAGGTGGCGCGGGCGCTTCCGGACGTCCCCATCATTGGGATCGGCGGTATCACGTCGCCCGAGGATGCGGTGGAGTTCCTTCTGGCCGGTGCGTGGGCGGTACAGGTCGGGACCGTCAACTTCTTCCGCCCGGCGGCGGCGATCGATATAGCGGTGGGCATCGCGGCCTACCTGGCGCAAAAGGGACTCACTCGACCCGATGAGCTGCGAGGAAAGGTGAGGCTTCCGCGGAATGCCCCGGAACCCGCTTATCGTAGCGGCTGACCTGTCCGACCCCGCCGCCGCGGAACAGCTGGCCAAGGACCTGTCCGGGCTCGCGGCCTTGATGAAGGTGGGGCTCGAGCTCTTCACGGCTGCCGGTCCGCTCATCGTGGAGCACGTCCGGAATCACGCGCCGGTCTTCCTCGACTTGAAGCTTCACGACATTCCCAACACCGTGGGCGCCGCTGCGCGAAACGCCGGACGGTTGGGGGTGGAGATGCTCACCGTTCATGCCCTGGGTGGGGCGGACATGGTTCGAGCCGCGGTCGAAGGCGCCACCGAGGGCGCCGAGGCGACCGGCGCCCCACCGCCGCAGGTCGTCGCGGTTACCGTCCTTTCGAGCATGGCCGGCGAAGGGCTTGCTTCCCCTGCATCGCTCGCCTTCGAGGCGATCTCGGCGGGCGCGGCCGGCGCGGTCGTCTCGGGGGACGACGTGGCGGCGGTACGTGAAGTGCTGGGTTCGGGAGCGACGCTGGTCGTCCCGGGAATCCGCCCGGGCGGCCAGCCCTCCAATGACCACGTCCGCGTGCTCTCTCCTGGTGAAGCCTTGGAGCTGGGGGCGGACTTCATCGTGGTGGGTCGGCCGATCACCGGCGCGCCGGACCCCGCCGCCGCGGCGCGAGCCGTCCTTCGCGAAGTCCGGCTTCTGTCGTGACGCCAGAAGAGGCGGCCCGCCTCCTCGAAAACCATGGAGCTATCCTGCGCGGCCACTTCAAGCTGTCGTCGGGGCGCCACTCGGACGTCTACGTAGAGAAGGCGCGGATCCTGGAGCAGCCGGAGGCGACCGTGGCCGTGGGCCGAGCGATGGCCTCCTGGTATCCCGAGGTTGACGTGGTCGTGGCGCCGGCCGTCGGGGCCATTGTCCTCGGCTTCGCGGTGGCCCTCGCCGCGGGGGCTCGGTCGGTCTACGCCGAGCGCCAAGGCGACCGCATGCGGCTTCGGAGAGGATTCCGCGTCATCGCTGGGGAGCGGGCGCTGGTGGTCGAGGACGTCGTGACCACGGGTGCTTCGGCTCGAGAGGTCTACGAGCTGCTCGAGGAGACCGGTGCCGAGCGACTCGGCGTGGCGGCTCTGGTCGATAGGACCACCGACTCTGTGCCGTTTCCGTTCAGGGCGCTCGTTCGGGTGGACGCCTCGTCGTGGGATCCGGCGGAATGCCTCCTCTGCACGCAGGGCCGGCCGTTCGATTCACCAGGTTCGCGCTACCTCCAAGGTTCGCGCTGAGTCTTACCTAAAGGTTGACGCTTCGTGCTTGGAACGGGACGTTTCGCGGATTGCTGCGCCGAAAGGGGCGGGAATATAATCCGCGCGTTCTCGCCCACCCCACCTGAAGAGCGCAAAGGAGGGCACCATGCCCCTACCGACCCTCACCGAGGAGCAGCGAAAAGAAGCCCTGGCGAAGGCCGCGGAGGCCAGACGCGCCCGCGCCGAGGTCAAGAACCAGCTGAAATCGGAGAAGCTCTCCTTGCGCGAGATACTCACCAAGGAGAACGACGACGTCATCGGCAAGATGAAGGTCTCCTCCGTGCTGGAGTCGCTCCCGGGAGTGGGGAAGGTCCGCGCCCGAAAGATCATGGAACGCCTCGACATCTCCGCCACCCGCAGGGTTCGCGGGCTGGGGGCGAAGCAGCGGGACGCCCTGCTCACCGAGTTCGGCAAGAGGTAGCCGGCGGCGGGACACCTCTTCGTCATCTCCGGTCCCTCGGGCGTCGGCAAGGGGACCGTCGTCGATCGTCTCTTGGACCTTCGGCCACACCTCTCGTATTCAGTCTCGTGCACCACGAGGCCGCCACGAGAGGGAGAGAACGACGGGATGCACTATCGGTTCGTGAGTCCTACGACCTTCCAGAAGTTGATCGAGGAAGGTGCGTTTCTGGAGTGGGCCGAAGTGTTCGGTCACCGGTACGGGACGTTGATGGGCCCGATCGCCGACGACCTCAACCGGAGCCGCGATGTCGTTCTCGAGATCGACGTGCAAGGGGCGTCCTCCATCAAGGCGCAGCTGCCGGAGGCGATCCTGATCTTTCTGGAGCCGCCGTCCGAGGAGGAGCTGGCCCGCCGCCTCAAGGCCCGGAGGACCGAAAGCGGAGCCGACCTGGAGCGGCGGTTGGCCGCTGCGCGGGAAGAAATGAAGCAATCGTCGTGGTTTGACCATGTGGTGGTGAACGACGAGATCGACCGGGCGGCGTCCGAGGTCGCGTCTATAATCGATGCGCGAAGCGCCGCGTAGCGTGCTTCGTTCCCGCCTGAGATTCCCTTGATCGCCGAAGAGAGGACCGCATGATCGAGCCGAAGATCGACGAGCTCCTGGAGAGAGTGGATTCCCGGTACACGCTGGTGATCCTGGCTGCGAAGAGGGCTCGCGAGATCAACTCCTACTACAACCAACTCGGCGAGGGGCGAGGAGAGTTCGTCCCGCCGCTGGTGGAGACGGGCGATCTCCGATCCAAGCCGCTCGCCATCGCCCTCGAGGAGGTTGCCGAGGGCAAGACGACGTTTGAGCGGCTGGAGACACCCGGCATCAAGTAAATCCGTGGCCGAGGCCCACGCCGTTCGACCGCTGGCCGGGCGGTTGATCCTTCTCGGTGTAACGGGCGGAATCGCGGCCTACAAGTCGGTCTTCCTGCTTCGGCTTTTGACCGAAGCGGGAGCGGATGTTCAGGTCGTGATGACCCCAGCCGCCACGCGATTCGTCGGGCCGGAGACCTTCGCCGCGCTCAGCCGTCGGCCGGTCCACTCAGACGTGTTCGAGCGAACAGACCAAGTGCTCCACGTGCAGCTGGCGCATCAAGCAGACGTTGTTGTGGTGGCGCCGGCCACGGCGAACGTCCTCGGGAAGCTGGCTCATGGCCTGGCCGACGACCTGCTGACTTCGGTCCTGCTCGAGGCGACCGCGCCGCTCGTCCTGGCGCCTGCCATGCACGCCGGCATGTGGGAGCACCCGGCGACGCAGGCGAACCTGCGACTGCTGGTCGAGCGGGGCGCCATCCTGGTCGGACCTGAACTGGGGCCGCTGGCCGCGGGCGACGAAGGCGTGGGCCGGATGGCGGAACCAGACCAGATTCTGGAGGCCATCGTCGGTGCCACGTCGACGGGCGACCTCGCGGGCCGTCGGATCCTGGTGACGGCGGGGCCGACGTTCGAACCGATCGATGCGGTGCGGTTCGTCGGCAACCGCTCCAGTGGAAAGATGGGTTGGGGCGTGGCGGAGGAAGCAGCGCGAAGAGGCGCCGTCGTGACCCTGATTGCCGGGCCGGTCGCCCTGAAGGACCCAGCCGGGGTGGAGGTCGTCCGAATCGAGACGGCGAAGGAAATGGAGAACGCGGTCCTTTCCCGGTACGCGTTCGTCGATGCCGTTGTCATGGCGGCAGCAGTCGCGGACTGGCGGCCGAGCAGCGCCGCTCCGGAGAAGCTCAAGAAAGAGGACGGCCCGCCGTCGTTGGTCCTAGAGCCGACCACCGACATCCTGTCGACGCTCGGTAAGAAGAAGGAGCGACAGGTGCTCGTGGGGTTCGCGGCGGAGACCCGTGATCTTCAGTCCGAAGGCCGCCGGAAGCTCGGGGAGAAGAACCTCGATTTCATCGTGGTGAACGAAGTGGGACGAGCCGGGACGGGTTTCGGCTCCGAGACCGACCGGGCGGCAATCCTTTCGCGTCAGCAGGACGACGTGGCGCCGCGAATGTGGACGAAGCAAGAGCTTGCCGCGGCCATCTGCGACCGGGTGTCGTCCCTGCTGAGCCCCCGGACCCGACATATATAATCCGCCGGTTATGCCGTCGCGGTATCTCTTTACATCGGAGTCGGTCACCGAAGGCCATCCCGACAAGCTGGCCGATCAGATCTCCGACGCCGTACTCGACGCCATCCTTGCCGACGATCCGGAGGGCCGCGTGGCGTGTGAAACGCTCGTCACCACCGGCGTGGCCATCGTGGCGGGAGAGATCACGACCAAGACCTACGTCGACGTCCCCAAGGTCGTCAGGGACACCATCACGAACATCGGCTACACGGATGCGAAGTTCGGAATTGATGGCGACACGTGCGGCGTGGTCGTGGCCATTCAGGAGCAATCCGCGGACATCGCGCTTGGAGTGGACACGGCGCTCGAAGCTCGAGGCAGGGAACACGATCCGTACGACGAGATCGGCGCGGGCGACCAAGGGATGATGATCGGCTACGCCTGCACTGAAACCGAGGAGCTCATGCCGATGCCAATCGCCGTGGCCCACCGCCTGGCGAAGCGGCTCGCCGATGTCCGCAAGGCCGGCGTGCTTCCGTATCTTCGTCCCGACGGCAAGAGTCAGGTCACGATCGAGTACGAGAACGGGCGTGCCGTTCGCGTCAACACCATCGTGATCTCGGCGCAGCACAAGGAAGACGTGGATGTGGAGTCGCTGCTCGTGCCCGACATCAAGGACGAGGTCATCGACCCGGTCCTTCGCGAGATGGTGCTGGACGCGGAGGGAGTTCGAATCCTGGTCAACCCGACCGGACGGTTCGAGATCGGAGGCCCGAAGGCCGACACGGGGCTCACCGGGCGGAAGATCATGGTCGACAGCTACGGTTCCATGGCGCCTCACGGCGGCGGTTGCTTCTCCGGAAAGGATCCGACCAAGGTCGATCGGTCGGCCGCCTACATGGGGCGGTACGTGGCGAAGAACATCGTCGCGGCCGGCGTGGCCGACCGTGTTCAGTTGCAGGTCGCCTTCGCCATCGGGACGGCGCACCCGGTTTCGCTCTCCCTCGACACGTTCGCAACGTCTGAGGTGGATCCTCGCCGACTGGAGGACGTCGTTCGCGACGCCTTCGATTTCAGGCCCGCCGCAATCATCGAGCAGCTCGATCTGCGCCGGCCGATCTACCGGGAAACCGCCGCGTACGGGCACTTCGGGCGGAAGGGCTTCTCCTGGGAGGAGACCGACCGTGCCGACGACATCAGGCGGGCGTTCGACTAACGACCGCGCGTCCCGCTCCAAGCCGCCTCTCCGGCCCCGTCGACGTGTCCATAGCCGTTCCCCGTCTGTCGCTCGACCGACCGTTCACGTACCTGCTGGACGACGGGATGGATGCAGGCATGGGCAGCTTGGTGTCCGTCCCGTTTCACGGAAGGAACGTGAAGGGATGGATTCTTGGGCCTGCATCCGAGGATGTTGTTGATGGCCGCTTGCTTCCGATCCGGAACGTTCAGTCGAGCGTCCGGTTCTTCGACGGAAATCTCCTCGCGTTGTTTCGGTGGATGAGCGAGCGATACATCGCGCCGCTCTCGACCGTGATCGAGCGTTCCTACCCTCCTCGCGTTGTCGGCGAAGAGAAGGCTTTTCGGTCCGCATCGAAGGAACCATTCGTCGGCCGCAACAGTCGTGTCCCCGGCATGGTCTTGGAGAAGTACCACGCAGAATCCATCCTCGAGCCGGGACGGACGTCATGGTTGCGACCCCTGCCAGATGAGGAGGCCGAGACCTGTGTCGCGGCGGTCGACAGGTGCCTCTCCGAAGGGAGGCACGCCGTCGTCCTCGTACCTGAAGCGGAGCCGGTGCCCGCCACGGCCGCCGCGGTGCTGGAGAACTGGAACGATCGTGCGGTGGCTTTTTTCGGCGGGAACCAGCGGTCGCGATATCGAACGTGGCTGCAAATCCTCGAGGGACGGTTCGACGTGGTCGTCGGTACCCGTCCCGCCGTGTTTGCACCGCTGTCGCGCCTGGGACTGTTGTGGATCAGCCGCGAGGTCCATCCGGGGCACCGTGAGGACCGCGCCCCGTACTACCACGTCAGGGATGTGGCGATGGCGCGAGCGAGCGTGGAACGCGCTGCGTGCGTCCTGGCCGGTCTGTCGCCATCCGTCGAAACCGCGGTGGCGTGTCGCTCCGGATCGGTCGCGACCTTTCGCCCCGATCGCACGGTTGAGCGGTCGGCCGCGCCGCTGGTGGAAACCACGCCGCCGGAGGCCGAGGATCGTTCGGTTCGCCTGGGGACGTCGCTCAAGAAGTCCCGATCGGCCGCACTCATCGTGTCGCGCCGGGGCTACGGCGTCGCGCGGATCTGCCGGTCGTGTGGCTCGGCAGCGGCGTGCGCGCTGTGCAGTGGAGCGATCGTGGTCGAACGCGGCAAGGCAGCCTGCTCCGTGTGCGCGTCCCCCGGTACGTGCGCGGTGTGCGGCGGCCAGGAGTTCGGCCTGGAACGGGGCGGCGTCGAACGCGTGGCCGAATGGGCGCAACGGATCACCGGGCGAACGGTGAGACAGCATGCGTCGGAGGCCGCACCGTCCCCCCCCGGTGAGGACATCATGGTGGGGACCGCGGCCGCGGTGAAGGATTGGGGGCGTCGGCGCGTCGATGTCGTCGCGATCCTCGACCCGGATCGTTCGTTGTCCCGCCCCGGCATTCACGCGGCCGAGCGCGCCGTGGCCACATGGATGGAGGCAGCCGCCTGGGCCGGGCCGCGCTCAGCGGGAGGACGGGTGCTCATGCAGACCCGGCACGCCGCGCATCCGGCGGTGCAGGCGCTGGTGCGGTGGGACCCGATCCGATTCCTCGAGGATGAAGCCGTTCGCCGTGAGAAGGCCGGGTTCGATCCCCTTCGCGCCTTCTTCCGGATTACGGGCAACGGACGCCTGGTCGAATCGATCGCCGCTGCCGGCGGTTCGACGCTCGTGTCTACCACCGGAGACGGATCGACCGTTTGCCTGGTGAGCGTGTCGGCCGAGAGCCTCGCCGACTTCAGGAACGCGGTGCTCCGGCTCGCCATGGATGGTGTGGTGGACCGAGCCGAGGCGGAGCCCCAGCTATGAGGCCACGCTGGTGACCATCCTTCCCATCCGCCGGCTGGGCGACCCCGTCCTCCGTGAACCGGCGCAGGCTGTCGAATCCTTCGACGGCGTTCTTCGGCGGCTCTGTGACGACATGCTCGAAACGATGTACGACGCTCCCGGCGTTGGGCTGGCCGCGCCACAGGTCGGGCTGTCGCTTCGGTTCTTCGTTTTCGACGCGAACGATGGGTCGGGTCCGCACGCGGTCGCCAACCCGATCCTCTCGGGCCTCGAAGAGTCGCAGGAAGAGGAGGAGGGCTGTCTGTCGATCCCCGGGCTTTGGTACCGCAGCCGCAGGGCACTTCGCGCTCAGGTGGACGGACGGGACGTGGACGGCAATCCGATCTCGTTCCAGGGAGACGGACTTGTGGCGAGGATCTTCCAGCACGAAACCGACCACCTGGAGGGGACGCTGTTCATCGACCGGCTCTCTGAACGCGACCGTCGCCAGGCGCTCGCGGCGCTTCGTGACCAGGACCTCAACCCGGCGCCCGGGCGCTCGCCGAGGCATCCTCCCGAGTAGGGTCGGTTGGTGCGCGTCGTTTTCCTTGGAAACGCGCCGTCCTCCGTGCCGTCCCTCGAAGCGTTGGCGGCTTCTTCACACGAGCTAGCCCTGGTCGCGACCCGAGTCGCCCGGCCGGCGGGGCGAGGGAGCCAACTGGTGAGGACGCCGGTGGCGGAAGCGGCCGACCGCCTTGGCCTGCCGTTGATCGAGACGGAAACGGTCAAGTCCGGCGATGGGTTCGCTGCCGTGAACGCCTTATCGCCCGACGTCGTCGCTGTCGTCGCCTACGGGGAGATACTTCCGCTGGAGGTCCTGGAGATACCGGCGGTAGCTCCGGTGAACGTCCATTTCTCGCTCCTTCCGAAGTTCCGCGGCGCCGCGCCGGTGCAGCGCGCCATCATCGAAGGGGAATCCGTGACGGGCGTGACCACCATCCGAATGGATGAGGGAATGGACTCCGGCCCCATCCTCCTTCAAGCCGAAGAGCCCATTCGCGACGATGACGACGCCGGAACGCTCGCGGGGCGCCTTGCGACGTTGGGAGGGCCCCTGCTGGTCGAAACACTGGACGGCGTGGAGGCGGGAGCGATCCGGGAGCGACCTCAGGACGACGCCGGCGCGACGTACGCGCCAAAGTTGAAGCCCGGAGACCGCATCATCCAGTGGGACCTCCCTGCCGAAGGGATCACTCGGCTGATCCGGGCGATGGCTCCCGAGCCAGGAGCCCAGACGATGTTCCGAGGCAAGATCCTGAAAGTGTTCCGCGCATCGCGGGGTTCCGCATCATCCGACCAGCGGCCGCCGGCGCCGGGGGAGATCGTCGTCGCGTCGAATGACGAACTGGTCGTGGCGACCGGAGGGGGGGTGCTTCGTCTCGACGAGGTCGCGCCCGAAGGCCGAAAGCGGATGTCGGGCGCCGATTTCGTGCGCGGGTACCACCCGAAGACTGGCGAGGTCCTTGGCGAGGTCTGACCGGAGCGTCGGAAGCCGCCGCAGAGCGACACATGCGTCGGATGATTGGAGCAGTGCCAGAGCCGTTGCGCTTCGGGTCGTTCGACGCGTAACCGAAACCGGCGCCTACTCGAACCTCACGCTCGGCGCGGAACTCGACCGCTCGACGCTCGATGCACGAGACCGTCAGCTGGCCGCCGACCTGGCGTACGGCACGCTCCGGCGAAAGATCCCGCTGGACAGAATCATCGCCGATGCGTCGGCCCGACCGCTGGACGCCATCGACGCAGAGGCGCTGGCCGTCCTTCGCCTCGGTGCGTACCAACTCCTGTTCTCCAGAGTCCCGGCTCATGCAGCGGTGTCCGAGTCGGTGAACCTTGCCCGTGGCCAGCACCGTGGTTTCGTGAACGCCGTGCTGAGGAACATCGCGCGACGTTCTCGAGAGCAAGCCGCCGCCGCGGGTGACGAAAGCGTTTCTGCGCGGACCGGGCTGGCCGACTGGGCGGTTACCGAGCTCAGCCGTCTCCTCCCGCATGATGAGGTCGAGCGCGCAGCCGCCGCGCTCGCCTCGCCCACCGCCCTGACGCTTCGGACGAACACGTGCCGCACGTCGGTGGACGACCTGGAAGAGCGATTGAGCGCCGCGGGCTACGGGGCCCGCCGAGGTGCTCACCATTCCGACGTTCTCCGCGTCGCCGCCGCGACGCCTTCGCGGCTTCCGGGCTATGACGACGGCTGGTTCGTCGTCCAGGACGAGGCGTCGGTCCTCGTTGCGGCCGCCGTCGATCCACGGCCGGGGGAGCGGATCCTCGACGCGTGCGCGGGACCCGGTGGGAAGGCGACATACCTGTCGTGTCGCGCCGGACCTTCGGGGCGAGTCGTCGCCGGCGATGTTCATACGCGACGGGCACGGCTCGTGGAAGACGTCGCCAGACGCCTTCATACCCCGGTGCAGGTTCTGGTCCAGGACGCCACGCGCCCGGCCGTCTCCGGGCCCTTCGACGCGGTCCTGGTGGACGCGCCGTGCTCCGGAGTGGGAGCGGCTCGCCGGAGGCCGGAGCTCCTGTGGCGTCCGCAGCGCGAAACGCTGGCTCGACTGGCCCGGCTTCAAGTCGCCATCCTGCTCGGGGTCGCCGACCTGGTGCGTCCCGATGGCCGGCTCGTCTACTCCGTTTGCACGTTCCCACGGGCCGAAACCGACGCCGCCGTTCGAGCGTTCCTCGCCAAGCGAGGGGACTTCGTACCATCCGCCGTGCCCGGCCCAGATGGGCCTGCCCCCAGCCATCGCCTGTGGCCCCACCGCCAGGACACCGACGCCATGTTCTACGCCGGATTCCGTAGGACGTGACAGACGTCCCTGGGAGGCCGATTTCCACCGGTACAATCCGGCCGACATGGAGGGGAAGATCGCCGCGTCGATCCTTTCGGCCGACTTTGGCCGTCTCTCCGATGAGGTAAAGCTGGTGGAGAAACACGTCGATTTCATTCATGTCGACGCAATGGATGCGCATTTCGTGCCCCCGCTCACGGTCGGCCCGGTGGTGGTCGAATCCCTGCGGCGAGCGACCAGCTTGCCGTTGCACTGCCACCTGATGATCGAACGCCCGGAGGAGCTCTTCGAGGACTTTCGGAAGGCGGGAGCGGACATCGTGACGGCCCATCTCGAAGCGACGGACGACCCCGCAAGGACGGTCCGCAAGGCGGAGAACCTCGGGCTTCGACCCGGCCTTGCGGTCAACCCCGAAACGGACGTCAATGAGGTGTTCCCGCACCTCGAGGCGCTGGACAGGGTCCTGGTAATGAGCGTTCGACCCGGCTGGGCCGGACAGGATTTCCTCGAAGAAGCCCTGCCGAAGATCGAGTCGGTTCGAAAGGAGATCGACCGCCGGGGCCTCTCGGTGGAGGTGGAGGTCGACGGGGGCATCAACGAGGAGACCGGATCGAGATGCATGGCGGCCGGAGCCACGACCCTGGCTGCGGCCTCCTCGATCTTCAGGGCCGATTCCCCGGGCGAAGCCGCCCGTCGCCTGGCGACCCTGGTGGGACGGTAGCGATGGCCGAGCACGTTCTCGTTGTGGACGACGATCCGGATGTGGCCCGGTTCGTCGAGGTGAACCTCCGGTCCGCGGGCTACAGCGTCACCGTGGCCTCCAACGGAGAGGAAGCGATGGAGCGCGCGCTCGAGCTGCGCCCCGATCTCGTGCTTTTGGACGTGATGATGCCGAAGATGGACGGGTTCGAGGTGGCGCAGCGCCTTCGGCGCGACTCCCGGACGTCGTCCTCCAGCATCATCATGTTGACTGCGAAAGCTCTCTCGTCCGACAAGGTGCTCGGGCTCTCCTCGGGAGCCGACGACTACATCATCAAGCCCTTCGATCCGGTCGAGCTGTTGGCGCGGGTCAAGGGAACGCTCCGGCGCGCCCGGGAGATGCGCGCGCTGTCGCCGTTGACCGGCCTTCCCGGAAACATTCGCGTCCAGGAGGAGATCAGGCGCCGGGTGGCCGAGGACGAGCCCTTCTCTCTCCTCTACGCCGACCTCGACTACTTCAAGGCCTACAACGACCACTACGGCTTCGTTCGTGGCGACCGCGCCATCCAGGGACTGGCGCGCCTGATCAACGACGTCGTTCACGACATGGCCGGCCCGCAGGGCTTCGTCGGGCATGTTGGTGGTGACGACTTCATCATCATCGTCCCGCCAGACATGGGTGAACTGGTGGCGAAGACGCTCGTGGAGCGGTTCGATGAAGTCGCGCCGAGCCTCTACGACTCGATCGACCGAGACCGGGGGTGCATCGAGGTACCCGACCGGCAGGGAAACGTGAAGGTCTTCCCGATGATGGCGCTCTCCATCGGGGTCGCCTCGACGTCGGCTCGGCGTTTCACCCATTACGGCGAAGCCGTAAGCACGGCGACCGAACTGAAGCAGTTCGCGAAGCGAGAACCCGGCTCTTCGTACGCGCTCGACCGCCGCGCGACCTGACGCGCCGACACTCGCCGTCTTATCAGCATTCGGATTCCTACCGCTCGGTATACTTCAGTTAATAGAAAGCTCGTCATCGGGGCGGGGTGTAAGTCCCCACCGGCGGTGAGAGTCCGCGACCCCCGGGCCGCCAGTTCGGGGTGGACACGGTGAAAGTCCGTGACCGACCGTGACAGTCGGGATGGGAGAGGCGAGCGTTGTCGACAGGCGGTGACCGCCTGTCGACTGACCTCTCCTCTCCTCGCGCCTGCGCCCCTTGAAGAGGGGTTGGTGATGGAAACGGGGCGCGAGCCCGATACGCAAGCCACTGACTACATGGCGAGGGCGCTGGCGCTCGCCGAGCGGGGGCTTGGCCTGGCGCCTCCGAACCCGTTGGTCGGCGCGCTGTTGGTCAATGGCGGCGAGGTTGTGGGGGAGGGGTGGCACGAAGGGCCCGGCTCTCCCCACGCCGAGATGGCGGCCATCGCCGGGGCGGGGGAAGCCGCACGCGGCGCCACCTTGTACACCACGCTCGAGCCCTGCGCGCATCACGGCCGGACGCCGCCCTGTGCTCCGGCCATCGTCGAGGCGGGCGTGGCCGAGGTCGTCGCGGCGTCGGTCGATCGCAACCCCGTCGTGGATGGCCGCGGCATTCGGTACCTGCGAGACGCGGGCGTTCGGGTCAGGGAGGGCGTCCGGCGAGGACCCGCCGAGCGCCTCAACGCGGGGTTCGCGAAGCACGTTCGAACCGGGCTTCCGTACGTCACTCTGAAGCTCG
Source organism: Actinomycetota bacterium (assembly GCA_030777105.1). Classification (GTDB taxonomy): domain Bacteria; phylum Actinomycetota; class UBA4738; order UBA4738; family UBA4738; genus JALYGK01. The sequence goes on from JALYGK010000009.1 coordinate 24,537, forward strand.
CCGCGTCGCTGGATGGGAAGACCGCCGCGCGCGATGGCTCCTCTCGGTGGATCACCGGCGAGGAGGCGCGGCACGACGTTCACCGGCTCAGAGCCAAATCGGGCGCCATCGTGGTGGGAGTGGGAACGGTGGTCTCCGACGACCCATCGCTCACCGTGCGACTTGACGGGTTTCGAGGGAGGCCGCCGCTCCGGGTGGTGGTGGATGGTCGCGGCAGGACGCCGCGTCGTGCAGCGGTGCTGGATGGTGCCGCCCCCACGCTGATCGCGACCACTCCAGCGGCCCCGGTGGAGCGGCGCTCGGAGTGGGAGTCTGCCGGTGCTGAAGTCGTGGTGATCGAAGACGGCCAGGCCGGAACGTTTCCGCTGAAGAAGCTGATTGAGCTCCTGGGGAAGCGCGACGTGCAGGACGTCTTGATCGAAGGCGGATCCACCCTGGCGTGGGCGGTGGTGGAAGCAGGCCTGGCCGACGGTGTCGTGTTCTACCTCGCGCCGAAGCTCATTGGTGGCGACCAGGCACCAGGGATCATGGGCGGAACCGGTGTCTCGAACATTGCCGAAGCGATCCCACTCTCGATCGTCGAGGTGAGGCGGATCGGAGGCGACTTGAAGGTGGTGGCGGATGTTCACGGGAATCGTTGAGGAACGCGGCACCGTGATCGAAGCGGGGCCGTCGCGCCTGACCGTGGCCGCCTCGAAGGTCGCCGAAGACTCGGGCGAAGGATCGTCGATCGCCGTCAACGGGGTCTGTTTGACGGTGGCGAAGCGTTCCCCGGACGAAACGAACGGCAGGTTCCGGCTGTCCTTCGACGTCTCACCCGAAACGCTGTCCCGGAGCTCGCTCGGCCGGCTTCGCGTTGGTGAACCGGTGAACCTTGAGCGCCCGGTGACGCTGATGTCCCGCTTGGGAGGCCACCTCGTTCAGGGTCATGTCGACGGTGTCGGACAGGTGCTGAGCGCGACGGACGCATCGCTCGGCAAGGTCGTTCGGATCGGCCTTCCGGACGGCCTCTCTCGGTACGTCGCGGAGAAGGGGTCCGTCGCCATCGACGGCGTGAGCCTCACCGTGGTGAACCCCGGACCGGCGTCGTTCGAGGTGGCGCTGGTCCCGCACACGCTCGAGGTGACGACCTTGGGGACGCTGAAGGAAGGCGATTCGGTGAACGTCGAGGTGGATGTCCTCGCGAAATACGTCGAGGGGCTTCTGAAGGAGCGGTCATGACAGGGACGCCGTTCGCCTCCATCGAAGAAGCGATCGAGGACATCAAGGCGGGGCGAATCGTGATCGTGGTCGACGACGCCGACCGAGAGGACGAGGGCGACTTCGTCATGGCCGCCGAAAAAGTCACCCCCGAGGCGATCAACTTCATGGCCACGCACGGGCGCGGGCTCATCTGCCTCTGCCTGACGGACGAGCGTTGCGACGAGCTCGGCCTGCGTCCGATGACGTACAACAACCAGACGCCGTACGAGACGGCGTTCACGATCTCGATCGAGGCGCGCGAGGGCGTGACGACGGGGATCTCCGCGGCCGACCGGGCGCGCA
>JALYGK010000010.1 GCA_030777105.1 Actinomycetota bacterium
GGTCGGAACCGCGCTGGCCGCGTCGGCGATGGGCCGCGAATTGCGTTTCCGAACTCCCATCGTCGCCGTGGCGGGCCTCGGCCTCGTGCTCGCCTTGATTCTTCCGTTCCCTCGCACGGCGAGCCCGGCGCAAGCCCGGATGGACGTGGAGACGCTTCCCGGCGGCCAGGCCTCGGTCCGCATACAGCTCACTCCGTCGAACGCTGCCTCGGACGCCCGGTGGTTCGAAGCGATCGCCTGGCAGGGTGGCGGACTTCGACTCGTGCCGATGATGCAGACCGGCGAAGGACGGTACGTGACACACACGTCGGTGCCTGCGACCGGCGACTGGAAGACGCTGGTCCGGCTCCACCGAGGCAGCGACCTGATGGCCGTGCCGGTGTACATGCCGGCGGACCCGGAGATTGGAGCGCGTGAGATCGCGCTCGCGGACCGAAGGGCGCCCTTCACCAGGGACACGGCACTTCTGATGCGGGAGGCGAGGGGCGGTCCTCCGACGGTTGCCCGCGTCATTTACATGGTGCTCGGGCTCACCGTGGCCTTGTGGGTGGCGTTCCTGGCCTTTGCCGCCGCGCGGGCAGGGTCAGCGCGGCGGCACCCGGCGACCCGCCTTGGAATCGGCGACGCCCGCCGCTTCTCGAAGAGCCCTTCATCCTCACGGCCTCGAGCCGCGTCCCCTCAAAGCGAGAGCAGGTAAGAAAGGAAGAATCCCGCGACGGTGGCGAACGCCACCAGCGGACCTCCACCCTCGAACGCCTGCGGCATTAGCGTGTCCGCAAGGGAGGCGATCACGGCTCCACCGGCGAAGGCGAGCGGGATCGACACGGTTTGTGGGTCTGGTGAAAAGAGGACCCTCCCGGCGACGACCGCGGCCAAGAGGACAACTGCCGTGAGGGCCCAGACGCCGACCGCGAATCTCGCGGACCGGCCCGCTGACTCCATCGCCGCGGAGCCCACGACGGCTTCGGGAAAATTCGATGCGAAGATGGCAAGCAGAAGGGCCGCGCCCCCCGACTCCTCGCCGAGGCTGATTCCGAGGGCGACGTTTTCCGGCACCCCATCGAGCGTGACGGCAGCCAGCAGCGCGAAGCCCGCCGCCGGCGAAAAGCCGGGTGACGCCCGGTTCGTCGTTGCGGCCCGCTTTTCGCCCTTTGGTGACTGGGAGTCCGGGGTCCCGGTGGGCGCCCATCGATCGATCCAGGCGCTCGCCGTGACGAACACCGCGGCGCCCGCGACGAACGCAACTCCGGAAATCCACGCGCCGGATTTCTGGTAGGCGTCTTCGAACAGCTCGAACGCGAGCGCGCTGATCAGTGATCCAGACGCGAAGGCCAGGAGGAACGCAAGGACGCGCTGAGGGATCTTGATCTTCGTCCCGACAAGGCTCCCGAGCACGAGCCCGCTCGACGCGATGACCCCAAATAGCAGGGCTTCTGCCACGGCCAGATCATACGGACGCCCCCGAAGGGGGAAGAAAGAGGGCGAGGAACTCCGCGAGCCTTCCCCATACCCGCAGAGCTCCTCGCCGACGCGGATGCTACGAGCCGGTACCTACAGGATCAACACGCAAACCGTCATTCGACCGCCAAGACCGTGGACCTTGTCAGTCAGATCCGCTCGTCTCGCTCCGGCCCAAAGGAGTAGCATTCCGGGCGCGATCTCACTTCACATCGGCGCCGATCGGCCGCCGCCTTTGACGACAACAAGACAACCAAGGAGGAGATGCACGTGCTGACGCTGAGCATCATCAAGGCGGACACCGGCGGGTATGTCGGGCACTCCGCCGTCCACCCCCGAATGATCGAGGAGGCCAATCGCCGGGTTGACGGCGTCCGGGGCGATTTGCTGATCGACGGCCAGGTTTCCTATTGCGGCGACGATCTGTCGCTGATCATGACCCATAGCCACGGGCTGGAGGCCGAGTCGGTCCACGGCTTCGCCTGGGAGGTCTTCTTGGCCACGACGGACATCGCCAAGGAGCTGGCGCTTTACGGTGCAGGCCAGGACCTTCTCTCCGACGCGTTCTCAGGCAACCTCCGGGGGTTGGGGCCCGGGTACGCCGAGATCGAGATCGAGGAGCGCCCGTCGGAGCCCGTCCTCTGTTTCCTGGGGGACAAGACCGAACCGGGCGCGTGGAATCTCCCGCTGTACCGAATGTTCGCCGACCCGTTCAACACGGCCGGCCTGGTGATCGACCCGAAGATGCACGACGGGTTCCTGTTCGAAGTCCACGACCTGGTTGAGGACAAGCGCCTTCTGCTGGATTGTCCGGAGGAGATCTACGACCTCCTCCTGCTGATCGGGTCGCCGGCGCGCTACGTGATCAAGCGGGTGATCTCCAAGTCGCTGGGAGAGGTGGCCGCCGTCACCAGCACGCAGCGGCTGTCTCTAATGGCGGGCCGCTACGTTGGCAAGGACGACCCCGTGATGATCGTCCGGGCGCAGTCGGGCCTTCCGGCGGTGGGCGAAGTCCTCGAGCCGTTCTCGTTTCCGCACACCGTTGCGGGATGCATGCGGGGTTCTCACCACGCCCCGATCATGCCGGTGGCGCTGGAGCACGCACATCCCGCTCGCTTCGACGGCCCACCGCGCATCGTGTGCCTGGGATACCAGTTGAAGGACGGGCGCCTCAACGGGCCGAGGGACATGTTCGACGATCCCTCATTCGACAACGCCCGCCAGCAGTGCAACGACATCATGGACTACCTCCGGCGGCATGGGCCGTTCGAGCCGCACCGGCTTCCGCTGGACGAGATGGAGTACACCACGATGCCGTCCGTCGCCGAACGGTTGGCGGATCGGTGGGAGCCCACCGATGTCACCGTGCCGACAGTCACGAAGCAGCCGGCCACGACGGCTGGCGCCACGGCAGAGGACGTCGAGTAAATCGCCCTCACCTCTCATGAGGGCCACATAGGGGAGGTGCGGTTCCTGGATCGCCAGCGCGGGCGGACCGCCGGGGAAGAGCGGGTGGTGATCGCAACCGATGATGGGCGGCCCGCCGCCCATGGGCTGTGGTTCGCGGGACGCCCCGCGGCCGGTCTTCGCCGTTGGGCCGACCTCGTCGTGACGAACCTCGATGTCCTTCCCGAGGTCGCGCGGGAACTCGGGCCCGGCGCTTCCGTGATGGTCGCGTACGAGGGAGACGACACCGAACGCGCCCTCCGGCGGCGGGTCCCGCCCGCCGCCACACCACTCGGCCTGGCGATGCTCGCCGCCGGGTCCCGGTGGTTCAAGGACTGGTACTACCCGGAAGGAGGTCGTGAAGGAGGGACCAAGCTGCAAGGCACTCTTCCCCTGGATGATCGGCGCCGCGAGCAGGCCGAAGCCGCGCTCATGACGGAGCTGGAGGCGTTCCTCCAGCGCCAGGGCGTCGACGAAGCTGATCGGAAACGCGCCCGCGAAGCGCTTCACCTCTTGAGATCGGGGACGTGATGGTGAGCTTGAGATCGCTCCTGGTTCGGCGTCTGCTCGGAGCCCTTCGGACCGACGAGGACGTCGTTGCCCGCCTGTCCAGGTTCCAGCGCGTCGGCGAGAACCTCGACGGCGGAGAACCGTCGCACGCCTTGCCGGTCGGCACCCGGGCGGTCCTTCAGGGCGTTCGGACACAGGCCGCAACGCAGATTCGGCCCGACTGGGTGTGGCCGTACTGGATCGAACGTCAGTTGGATCCGCGCGCGCCGTCGTTCGTACCGCAAGGACACCTTCCGTTCACGACCAACGTGACACACCGCAACTGGACCACCGTGGGGAACGCCGATTCCTCGAAGGAGGCGATCGTCGACCCGTCTGGCCTCGTCACGCCGTGGCTGGACGGTTGGTCGCTGGACTGGTGGGTAGATCCCGGGACCGGCTGGCAGTTTCCGAGCCGGCATACCGGCATCCGCCAGCGGCTGGTCGAGAACGCGCCGGTGGTCGAGACGACGATGCCGGTCTCCAGCGCGGAGTGCGTCCAGCGCGTCTACGCCGTCTCCGAAGAAGAGGAGTTCGTGGTCGCGGAGGTGCAGAACCGGACCCGCGACCGCGTCGAGGTGGCGTTCGCCCTTCGGCCGTACAACCCCGAAGGCCTGGCGGTTGTCGAGCAGGTCGAGCTCCAGGGGCACACGCTGATGGTCGACGGCCGGCCTGCCGTGTTCCTCCCCGAGGCGCCGACACGTTTCGTTGTGTCGTCGTTCCTTCAGGGAGATACGGCCGGCCTTGTCGACAAGGGGCGGATGGAGCTCGAGGCCGGGAGGGGAAGGGACCGAGCCGGTCTCGCCCAGGTCGCGCTGGTCTACGAGGTCGCTGCGGGCCAGACGATCCGGGTGGCGATGCCCTTCGAACCGAAGCGGCGCCGGTTTCGTCGCCTTCGCCGGCTTCGCGCCTCGCACATCCCCACGCCCGACGTCGTGGGCCTGGAGTCCGCTCGGTCGATCGCCGAGCAATGGACCAACCGGCTCCAGAAGGAAGGCATGCGCGTCGAGCTTCCCGATTCGAAGCTTCAGTCCGCGATCGACGCCAACCGGGCGTATCTGCTCCTGTTCCACGACGGACGGGACGTCAAGGCCGGCCCGTTCACCTACCCGCGGTTTCGATTTCGCGACGCGGCATACCAGGTCTCGGCACTCGACCGGTGGGGCTTCCACCGTGAGGCCGAGGAGGTGCTTCGGTCGTATCCCGAGCGCCAGCGCCGGGACGGCCTGTACGACGGACAGCCGAACGAGTGGGACTCGGTGGGCGCGGCCATCTGGACCATCGCGGAGCACTACCGCGTAACGGGCGACCGCGAGTTTGCCGAAGCGATGGTGCCGTCCGTGCGCCGGGCGTCACAGTGGCTGGCGAAGACCCTGCACCGGCGCCGCCGAGCGGGCCCCGGGTTGGACGGCCTCCTTCCCGCCGGCGTGTCGGCGGAGCATCTGGGGCCGTTCGACCATTACTACTGGGACAACTTCTGGGCCGTTCGTGCCCTCCAGGACGCCGGACAGATGCTTCGTCTGGTGCAGGATGAGGAGGGTGCCGCCGAGTGCGATCGAGTGAGGGCGGTCCTTCGAACTGCGCTCTTCGAGTCGGTCGAACGTGCCGCGCTGCGCATCGGACGACGGGTCATCGCTGCGGGACCCGGACGCGGGATGGACGCCGGGATGATCGGGAGCCTGGTCTGCGTGTGGCCGCTGCATCTCCTGGCGCCGTCGAACCCCTGGGTCGTGGTCACCATGAACGCGATCCGAGAGGAGTTCCTGGTCGGGGACGCCATCTATCAGGGTGTCGCCCACACCGGACTGGGGACCTACCTCACCCTCCAGCTCGGCTTCGCGGAGCTCGAGGCGGGCGATCCCCGGGCGTGGGACCGGTTCCGGTGGCTGCTCGACGCGTCCACACCCACGTTCACGTGGCCGGAGGCCATCCACCCGGCGCTCGGAACTGGGTGCATGGGCGACGGGCATCACGGGTGGGCCTCCGCGGACTTCCTCTCGTTCGCGCGAAACGTCCTGGTCCGCGACACCCGTGAAGGCGGCGTGGCGCTCCTGACGCTCCTTCCGGCGGAGTGGGAGGGGCACGACGTTCGGGTCCACGACGCCCCGACGCATCACGGACGGGTGTCCTTCGAGCTGTCGTGGCTTGACGAGAACCCGCTCCTGTCCTGGGAATGCGACCGAGAAGGCGTCCGGTTGACCGCTCCGGGACTGGATCCGCGGTGGTCGACGACCGAACGGGCGGGGGAGGCGAAACTCGCTCCCGGGGGTCTGGTGCAAACGGGATCGATACCGTCGTTCGGCGCTGGGCGCCGCAGGCGCCGGCGGACGCTGTGGCTCGCGCCCTAGCGGCGAGGCATCGGGCCTAAACCCGGTTCGGCTCCTAGAGCATTCGCCATCGCTGGAGCCATCGCGCCACATCCCACGGCGTGATCATCCCGACGACCTCGCCGCCGCGCATGACGAGCACGCGCCCCGGGCCGTCTTCGAGCTTGGTCACTACTCGATCCATCCGGGTGTCCGGGGCGACCGTCAGCTGGTCTTCGAGCGAGGCCATCGAATCCCTCACTCTTCGGGTCTCCCACTGGTCTGTAGGGACCCGCTTCACCGCGCGGAGCGTGAGGAGCCCCACGTCCGTGCCTCCGTCCTCGACCGGAAAGGCACTGTGGTCGTGACGCATGAAGAAGCCGTCTATGGCCTCCCTCAGGGTGAGGTCCGAAGGGATCCGGACCAGGTTCTCCGCCATGACGTCGTCGGCTTCGGCGCGTTGGAGCAGGAGGCGGATCTGGAGCTCCTGATATGAGGTGCGAGCGGCCTGCACCAGGAACCAACCGATGAGGGCAAGCCAGATGCCTCCGCTCAGCGAGCCCCACACAAGCGAGAGGACTCCCGCGCCGATCAGCGCCCACCCGAAAGCCTGTCCGCCGATGCTCGCGATTCGGGTTGCGCGCCGCAGGCTCCCGGTGGCCTTCCAGAGAGCGGACCGGAGGAGCCGGCCGCCGTCGAGCGGAAAGCCCGGGACGAGGTTGAACAGCGCCAGGATGAGGTTGACCCAGGCCAGGTACCCGAACACCCCGGGCACCGGCCGGTCCGGCGCGGCGTCTCCGACCAGCGCGACCACCCAGAACACCGCCGTCAGGGCCAGGCTCGTGAGCGGGCCGACCACCGCGATCAGGAACTCGTCGGCCGGCCCCTTCGATTCGACCTTCGCTCGGGTCGCCCCACCGAACAGGTGAAGGGTGATGTCCTGGACCCTGATCCCTCGGGCACGGGCGGTGATGGCGTGGGCGAGCTCGTGGATCAGAACCGATCCGAAGAACAGGATCGCCGACAGGATGGCGAGGGACACCAGCGATCCAGTCGTCAGACCTCGGTAGATGAACGAAAAACGCAGGTAGAAGCTGTAGGTGATGAGGAGGGCGATCAGCGCCCACGAGGTGTCGATGCGGATCTCGATCCCCGCGATCCGCCCCACCCGCCAGGAATTGCCGAACACGGCTAAGGGATACCACACGAGGCCTGATCTGGCCGTCCCGAGTGCACGCGTTGCTTGGGCCAAATCGGGTGGGGTAAGTTTTTGGACGCAAGAGGGAGAAGGCGTTCGATGAGGCCAGTCCGCATCGAGGTCATCACGTACACGCCGACCTTCTTCTACCACTGTCAGCACTGCGAGCTGACCTTCCGGGAGATGGGGGTCGGGCAGGCGGTCCACCGCGAGCAGGCGCGCGAAGCGTTACCGGAGGACCTGACTCGCGAGTTCGCCGCGGTCTCGAGCTGGCTCCATGAGCTGCTCGAGCGGTACGGCAGCCGCCTTCAGATCAAGCTGGTCGACGCAGCTTCCCTCGAGGGCTTCTGGAAGTCCCTTCGTCACGGGATCAAGAGCTACCCGGCCATCCTGATCGACGGCGCGGAGAAGCACGTCGGGATCGATCTGCTGTCGCTCGATTCGACGATCGAGGACCGGGTTCGCCGCGCATCCGAACGCCGCGAGATCGAGGAGCCGGAGAAAGGAGGAAGGGGATGACGTTGTTAGCCGCATTGTTCGGCGACTTCAATTCCTTCTGGGTCGTCGTGATCGGCGCCGTGGTGATCTTCCTCGGCTACAACTTCTACGCCAAGCGGATCGACCGCACGGTGATGCAGGCGGACGAGCGGCGGACCACGCCGGCCCGGATGTACATGGACGGCGCGGACTTCATGCCGACCAGTCGCTTCGTCCTGTACGGGTATCACTTCAAGTCGATCGCGGCGGCGGGTCCGATCGTTGGCGTCATCGTCGCTGCCGGACTGTGGGGGTGGATCCCGGCGATTCTCTGGTTGATGGTCGGGGTCACCTTCATCGGGTGGGCCAGCGACTACAGCGCGATCATGGTCGCGGTTCGAAACGATGGGAACTCGTTGTCCGCGACGGCGCACCGGCTGATCGCGCCGAGAACCCGAACGATCCTGTTCGTGTTCATCTTCTTCTACCTGCTGCTCATCGGCGGGGCCTTCGTCGGGATCATGGCCGGCGTCCTGGACGCCCGGCGCGACGTTCCGTTCGGCATCCTGGTGCTCGCGCTCATGGGTCTCCTCGCCGGGTGGATGATCTACCGGCGGAAGGCCGGCCTGGTGCCCACGACGGTCCTCGTGGTTGGGGCAACGCTGCTTGCCATGGCTCTCGGGCCGCTCGGGGTGGAGTTCCAGCCGGGGCAGCCTCCGACGTGGGAGTCCGGACCGATCAGCGGCGTGGTGAACTCGATCAACGATGGGCTCAATGGCGAGGAGCCGATCTACCGGATCGAGGACCCCACGGGTCAGGATCCGCGGATCACCAGGGACCCGAGGACGGGAGAGCCGACGGCCAGCGCCACGTATGACCCGGGGACCGGGAGCGTCGGCGTCTTCCCCAGCTACATCTTCTGGGCCATCCTGCTGCTGGTCTTCAGCTACCTGGGGGCGAACCTCCCGATCTGGCGGTTCGCCCAACCGGTGAACTACATCGGGTTCTGGATCACCACGCTGACCATCGGAATCAGCGCGATCGGAGCGCTGCTCGCTCCGTTCACCGATCCCGAGGTCGCGACGTTCCAGATTCCGGGATTCACCGCGTTCGCCCCGGCCCAGCCGAACGCGGCCATCCAGCCGCTGTGGCCGATGCTGTTCGTGACCATCGCGTGTGGAGCCATCTCTGGCTGGCATGCGCTGTTCGGCTCCGTAGGGACGGCACGACAGCTGGAGTACGAGACCGACGCCCTGCCGGTCGGCGGCGGAGGGATGTTCTCCGAGAACACCCTGGGGCTGCTCTCTCTGGTCGCCGTGGCCATCACCGGGCTGCGTGGCGCCGGAGCGTTCGCGGCCGGCGTGGGGAGCCTCCTCAACGTGGCGACGTTCGGCGCGCTGTCGACCACGTTCGGAACCGCACTGGGCTTCGGCGCCTTCGTGGTGATCGTGCTCACGGTCGTGCAGCTGGTGTTCCGCGTCATGCGCGTCACGTTGGGCGAGTGGCTCGGTGAGCGCTGGGTCGGCTTCAAGAACCAGCACATCGCCACCATCGTTGGCTCTTTGGCGGTGCTGTTCCTGGTGCTGTCCGGGACGTGGGTGTACCTGTGGCAGCTCTTCGGCGCGTCGAACCAGTTGCTTGCGGCGCTCAGCCTGCTGATCGTGACGATCTGGCTGGCGTCGGAGCGCCGGAGCGTGGCCTACGCCGGGGTGCCCATGGTGTTCATGTACGTCACCACCATCGCGGCGTCGTTGGTGACCGGGTGGAACCTGCTCAGGACCATAGCCCTGAGTCCCGACGCGGCATTGGTCTCGTTGGTGGGTGCGTGGGCCATGGTCCTCGTCGCGCTGCTCCTGGTCGTTGCGGCAGGCGTCATCGCTTGGGACGGGTACCAGGCATGGGGCCGCTACCGAGGGGCCGCGAGGCCGGAGGCGGCGCGGGCGCCGACCGCGCCGACGACCAGCATGTAATCCCTTTTCGGGGAACCGGAGGGCCGCAGCCGCTACTGGCTGCGGCCTTTCGTTTTGGGCGCTCGTCGTCGTATGGTCAGGGAACCCGCAGCTGTCTCCGGACGTCTAAGGGGCACGACGGGACGGGAGTAGAGGTATGAAGCGGGTCGCGTTCGCATTGGTTGCCGTTTCAGGCCTATTCGTCGCCTGCGCTGGGCCTGATCGTTCTGCCGGCCCGAACGGCGACGGCGGCCCGGCCACTCGCCGGAGCCCGAGCGCCGACTCGATCCTCGGCAAGAACGCCGAATTCTCATGCATAGAGGAGTTCAGCGTGAAGAGTTTGGCCAAAGCGAAATGGGCGTTCGACGGAACCGTCACGAAGCTCGATCCGCTTCCCGACCCCGAGGGCCTCCACGAGGACAGCGGTTTCGCAAGGGTCACCTTCAGGGTGAACCACTGGTACAAGGGGGATGAAGGTGACTTGGTGACAAGGGTCGCGCTCTATTCTCCGAATTCAGTGAGCTCCGTGGAAGAGGTGGACACGCCAATCGGCGCTCGGATTCTGGCGTCTGGCACGGATGAGAACTTATGGGACTGTGGATTCTCGAAGGAGTACAGCCCGAAGAACGCTCGACTCTACGAGGACGCCTTCGGATCTACATGACGGCCTTCGCTACCTGGCGGAACGACTCGAAGATCTCCTTCGAGTCTGCGGACGCGATGTCGGGATAGAGCACATGGACCTCCAGGTGAGGAGATTCCCGGCGAATCGACATTCGCCATACCCCTCCTGAGACGGCGGCGAGACGGTTCCAGGCATCACGTGCCGGGTCGGTGTCGGCCGCGGGGCCGTGGAGGACCTGGACGTCCTCGTCACCCCAGTCCGCCTCGTACCACTCGTCAGGATCCAGCCGCCGCACTCTGTCCAGCCCGGTCCAACCGCGCCGGTCCCCAGCCTCCAGTTCGAATCGCGGAGACCTGCCCAGCCGCCCCCGAAGGATGAGGAAGTCCCGCCTGCCGCGGGCTCTTGCCCGGGCCCACAGGACCCCGACGTCGCGCGGTTCTAGGACGACGACCACCTCTGCCTGACGGAAGGGGTCGTGCGCGTCGTCGATGTTGAGCTGGACGGCGGAGCTTCCCAGCCACCGGAGGCGTGTTCGCCGGCCCAGTAGGCGAAGCCCAGGCTGAAGCCACAGGAGGATGTCGTTTCCCTTCCGGATGTTCCGCTGCGTTCCGATGGCGAACCAGAGGAGAAACGTCACCACCAGCACGATCAAGAGCGATGCGAGAAGCGTTCCGAACACGGCAGTGGCAATCTATAAGTTCGGAACCGGACCAGCGGCTTCGGCTTCGGGAGGCTGGTTGAGGAACCGGACGGACGAACACACGAATCGCCGGCGGAGGAGCCGGAGAGAGGCCCTCCGCGAGTTCTTCTTCGGCATGGCCGGGTACGAGTTCGAGCGCCACGCCATCGAGATGAGGGCCTCGATGGAGAACGTGTTCATGGCCATCACGCTGGGGGACATGATCGGGCTGCCCGTCCTTCCGCCGTACTACTCGCTCCGGCTCCTTCCATTCGTGGTTCCGGAGATTTCGACGTGGAAAAGACGGGTACTGAGAGAAAGAGGGTTTGGAGAGGACCACGAGCACGAGCTTCACGGGGTGTGACCGAAATGGCCGAGAAGCAGGAGCCGGGTCACCAAGGGCCCGGCACGGAGGAGCAAGCCGGCCGGGGACGCGGTAAGGGGTTTTTCGGCAAGCTCCGCGAGGTCACCTACGGGATGGCCGCCCACGACATGACCCGGCATGCCCTTCGGACCCGGGCCAGCATGGAGCATCTGTTCATCCTGATCACGATGGGCGACCTGCTGGGTGTGCCGATCCTTCCCCCGTACTACTCGCTGCGGCTGATGCCGTACGTGGTGCCGCAGATCACCACGTGGAAACGGCGAATGCTTCGGGAGAAGGACGTCACCGACGCGATCTTCTGAACCGATGGCGACTACCGACACGCAGGGAGGGCGAACCGGACCGACACAGACGATCACGTCGGCCCGCAACCTCGCGCAGGTCTTCGACCAGCATCCCGACCGCCGTTACGTGATGTTCGGCGGGAAGGGGGGATTGGGCAAGACGACGTTCTCTGCCGCCACCGGGTACTGGCTGGCCCAACGAGGGCACCGGGTCTTGGTCTTCTCCGTCGACCCGCAGGCGAGCCTCTCGGACATCTTCGAGCAGGACATCTTCGGCAAGGGCGCCGTCAAGATCATGGACAACCTGTGGGCCCAGGAGATCGACGCCGACCGCCACATCAAGGAGTACCAGGGCGAGATCCGGCAGAAGATCAAGGAGATGTGGTCGCTGGACACCGTCCCCGACGAGATCGAGGACTACATCGAAGCGGCGTCTGCCGAACCGGCCATGGAGGAGAGCGCCATCTTCGACTCGGTGGTCGACATCGTGGTGCAGGGCGAATACGACTACTACATCTACGACCTGGTGCCGCTGGGGCACGCGCTGTACTACCTGTCGATGGCGAAGGTCTACGACGAGTGGATCTCGAAGATCACCCGCCTGCGCGAGGAGATGCAGGAGTACCAGGAGGTCGCGTCGCGGATGCGGCGGGAGAGCGAGGTGGAAGAGGACCTGATCCTCGGCGAGCTCCAGTACATCCGTGGCCGGATCAACGCGGCGTCCAAGATCCTCACCGACCGGAAGAAGACGGCGTTCTTCTTCGTGTTGGTCCCCGAAGAGATGATCCTGCTGGACACGAAGAAGGCCGCGGAGATGTTCGCGAAGTTCGACGTCCCGATCGGCGGGTACGTGGTGAACCGCGTCCTGCCGGAGGAGTTGAAGAGCGGTGACGTGCCCGCGTACTTGAAGAACCGGATGGAGATGCAGCGGAAGTACATGGAGAGGATCGACCAGGAGTTCGGCGCCCAGATCCTGGCGCATGTTCCCGAGCTGGAACGAGACATCACCGGCCTCCCGATGATCGAGCGCGTGGCACAGCGCCTGTTCGGAACGGAGTAGGAGGAACGATGGCGGACACAGCGACGCCGACCGCCGAACAGATCGAAGCTGCCATGGAGAAGACCGCCGCCGCCGGCGAGTCAATGCGGCAGTTCCTCGATTCGCACCCGAACCTTCGCTACACGTTCTTTGGAGGGAAGGGCGGCGTCGGCAAGACGGTGATGGCGGGGTTGACCGCCGTGTGGCTGGGGGAGCAAGGGAAACGCACGCTGCTCGCGTCCACGAATCCCGTCCACAGTCTTTCCGGACTCCTGGAGCAGGACGTCTATGGAAAAGCAACGCCGGTCCAGGGCGCCGAGAACCTGTGGGCCTACGAGATCGACACCACCGAGGCCATCCAGCGATCGAAGAAGGAGATCCGGGAGAAGATCCAGTGGTTCCTGAAGTTCGCCGAGATCTCGACGCGGGCGGACGAGTTCGTCGAGGCGGCCACCATGAACCCCGCCTTCGAGGAATCGGCCATGTTCGAGAACATGATCGACCTCATCTTCCACGACGAGTACGACATCTACGTGTTCGACACCGCGCCGACGGCGAACGCCCGGCGGCTGCTCGGAATGTCGAAGGTCTACGGCCTGTGGGTGAACAAGATGGTGAAGTCGCGCGAGGAGGCCCAATCGCTCCGGGAGCTGCTGTCGTTCACCAAGAAGAAGGAACAGGACCCGTTGATGGAGTACCTCGTCGAGTTCCGTGAGCGAATCGGCCGGGCCCGCGAGCTGCTCACCGACCCGGAGAAGACGCAGTTCTTCTTCGTGACCCTTCCCGAGGCGTTGCCGATCGCGGTGATTCGACGGTTCATCGGTTGGTTCAACGACTTCGGGATCCCGGTCGGGGGAGTGGTGGTCAACGGCGTCATCCGGACGGAGGATCCTGCGGCGGCTCCGGAGTTCGTCCGGAACCGAATCGCCATGCAGGAGGGCTACCTCGGGCAGATCCGGCAGGAGTTTCAGGACCGCGTCCGCGGTGTGTTGCCCCTCTACGACGACGAGATTAGGGGCGTCGACGACCTCCGTCAGGCGGCGAAGGAGCTGTTTGCCTAGGGCGAAACTGCGGTATTCCGCGAGTAGCGAGACCGAGAGGAGAAAGGGATGAAGCGTGCCAAGAGGATCCTTGCCGCCGTAGCGTTCGCTGGGGTCGTCGCAGTCCCGACGCCGGCTCTCGCATTCCATCACGGCGGTGTTCCGGCCGATGAGTGCGCGCCCGAAGCGGCTGGGCAAAATGCAGGCAACAACCCCACCGCGAGCAGCCAGATCCGCAACCGGAATCCGGAGAAGGACCCTCCGTTCGAGCCGGTCGGAACGCCCGGCAACGAGGCAACTCCTTCGGAGTGTCCTGCTCCGGAAAAGTAAGCAGCTCGATTCCTCAAGGGGG
>JALYGK010000011.1 GCA_030777105.1 Actinomycetota bacterium
CGGATGACGCGAGCGTCGGGACCCAGCGCTTCCTCGACGCGGTTGGCCGCGATGACCACGGGGCGGTCGCCGGCGCGTCCGCCACTGGTCAGTACGTACCGAATGTCCCGGCCCACCGCGGCAAGCGTGTTCGGCACGAGCGTCCACGGCATGGTGGTCCAGATGAGGAGGTCGGCCTGTTCAGCAAGCGGCCCGGTGATCAGCGGAAGGCGGACGTAGATGCTGGGGTCATCGGTGTCCTCGTAACCCAGCGCGACCTCGTGGTCCGAAAGGGGAGTCCCGCACCGCGGGCAGTACGCCGTGACCTTGTCGGCCTGGTAGAGCAGCCCTCGGCCGTGCAGCGTTTTGAGCGCCCACCACACGCTCTGGATGTACTCGGGATCCATGGTCCAGTACGCATCGTCGAGGTTGATCCAGAAGCCGATCCGTTCCGTGGCGGTTCGCCACTCGTCGACGTACCGCTTGACGGACTCCCGGCACAGGCGATTGAAGTCGGCCACACCGAACGCCTCGATGTCGCGCTTCGTCCGGGTTCCGATTTCCTTCTCGATTTCGAGCTCGACTGGAAGGCCGTGGCAGTCCCATCCTGCCTTGCGGTGAACGTACCGGCCGTTCATCGTCCAGTAGCGCGGGTACACGTCTTTGAAGACCCGGGTTTCCATGTTCCCGACGTGCGGTTTGGCGTTCGCGGTGGGCGGTCCTTCGTAAAAGACCCATTCCTCGGCGCCGGCCCGAAGCTCCAGGCTCTTCTCGAAGATCCGCGCGCGAGCCCAGAACTCGAGAATCGCCCGCTCCATCTGCGGGAGATCCGCTTTGGCGTTCACGGGTCGGTGGCGAGGCATTGCTTCTGGATTCCTCCGTCGGTCGGCAGTTCCAGGAGACAGGCAGTCCGATAGCGCACGCCGCGACGAGCCATCCACGGGACGCGTGACTTGAAGCAACGTCGCACCGTCCTCGGGGACGAGGCGTTTCCCCTGGTTCAGCGAGCGATTGTACCTATGGGAACGGCGGTCAAAGGGCCCATCTGAGCCGCCTAGTATTCTGTTTGGTGCTCCGAGCTACCGTCCCTCGGATTTCTGACATGGCCACGACAAAATCACCCGTTACCAAGAAAGAACTTGACGACCTGAAGGCCCGTTTGCTTGCGGAGCGTAAGGAGCTCGAAGCGCAGTACACGGAGCTCGAGGAGTCAACGTTCGCCACGAACCAAAGCGAGCTGACCGGTGAGATGGGCTTCGACGAGGAGTACGCGGACGCCGGGACGGCTACCTTCGAGCGCGAACGCGATCTGTCGCTCGTCAACAACCTGCGGGACCTGATGGAGCGAATCGACAAGGCCCTCGCCAAGATGGAGGAGGGAACGTACGGGCTGTGTGACCGGTGCGGGCGCCCCATCGAGAAGCTCCGGCTGAAGGCCCTTCCGTACGCCAACCTCTGTCTGAAAGACAAGCAGGCGGAAGAGCGCGTCCGCTGACGGCGTGACCGCCCAGGGCCGGCGGCTTTTCCTTCTGTACGGAACCACCGCCACGGCATACGTCCTGGACCGCGGGACGAAGATCCTCGCCGAGCAGCACCTTGCCGGTCGTCCCCCGATCCGGCTGGTCGGCGACATCGTCCACCTGAGATTCACCACGAACGCCGGCGGGGCGTTCGGAATCTTCGGCGGCCGCCCGTGGCTTTTCTTCGGAGCAACCGTCCTGGTTTCGGCGGTCATCGTGGCGATGTCCCCCAAGGTGGCCTCGAACTTGAGCGCGATCGGCCTCGGTCTGATCCTGGGCGGGGCGCTTGGCAACCTGACGGACCGCATCATTCGGGGCCCCGGCGTTTCTGGACGGGTCGTCGACTTCATCGACCTTCGGATTTGGCCGGTGTTCAACGTCGCCGATTCGGCCATCGTCATCGGGGCGCTCGTGGTGGCATTCGCGGCGTTCCGCCGGGAACCGTGACTTTTGCGGAGTCGTGAGCGAGTCGTTCATCGCCGAACCCGGTCGCCTCGACGTCGTCGTAGCCGAACATCTCTCGGTTCCTCGCGCCGACGTCCAGCGCGCCATTGCGGCCGGCGCGGTTCGTGTCGACGGCGAAACGAAACCGAAATCGTTTCGATTGTCGGGTGGCGAACGCGTCGACGTGGAGCTCGCACCCGACCACGCTCCCGACCCCGACCCGACGCCGCTCGACGTTCGGTACGAGGATTCCGACCTCCTGGTCGTATCGAAGCCGGCCGGTCTCCTCAGTCACCCCACGCCATCGGTTCGTACCGGGACGCTGGTGAACCGGCTCTTGGGACGCCGGACGTCGCTGTCCACGGGGAGCGGGCCTGACCGCCCCGGCATCGTCCACCGTCTGGATGCCGGCACGTCGGGGCTCATGGTGGTGGCGAAGAACGACCAGGCTCACCGGGCGCTCTCCGAGATGTTTCGTCGCCATCGAGTCGAACGCGCGTACCTGGCCCTCGTTCGAGGGGTCGTACCGCACGACCGATTCCGGATCGAAGCACCGCTCGGTCGCGAACGGGCCCGTATTCGGGTCCAGGCCGTCACGGGGAAGGAGGCAGCTACCGACGTCGAGGTCCGCGACCGGCTGCCGCGATCGACGCTCGTCGAGGCCCGCCCTCGAACCGGCCGCACCCACCAGATCCGCGTTCATCTCTCTTCCGTTGGCCACCCCATCCTCGGCGATCGGACATATGGAGGGGGAGGGACCGATGCCGTCAAGCTCGGTCTCACACGACCGTTTCTTCATTCGTGGCGGATCGCGTTCGAGCACCCCATTACCGGCGACCGAATAAGCGCCGAGGACCCGCTCCCCAAAGATTTGCAGGACGCACTGGAGATCGCTCGGACGCTTTAGTGACCCCTGGCGGGCGACGTCGCTATGGCGGAGCCCGGTCGTCCTCGATCACCGATCCATCGGGCCGGCGGTATACCCGTCTTCCGTCCACCACCTTCAGGGTGAACTTCCCTTCGTGCAGGAGGTGGTGGTGGGGGTCGCATTGAAGCTCCAGGTTCTGAAGGGAGGTCTTTCCACCGTCCGCCCAGTGCTTGATGTGGTGGATCTCGCACCAGCCGGCGGGACGGCCGCAGTTGGGGAACCGGCAGGTCTTGTCCCGCAGGATCACCGCCCGGCGGAGGGCCGCCGGGATCACCGGGGTCTTCCTCCCCACGTCGAGGGGCTGGGAAGCTGGATCGAGGACCACCCGCCGCACCGAGGCGTCGCAGGCAAGGCGCCTGGCGGTCTCTGGATGGACCGGGCCGCCGTGATCGAGCTCTGCCGTCCCTTCCTTTAGGCGCCGGAGCACATCGAGGTCCCGGTCACGGTCAGGTGAGGACGCTCCCCACCCGCAGAAGGACGGTCTGAGGAATCCAGGTACCGCCTGGCCAGCTCGACCAGGGCGTCGGCCCGGCGCTGCCTGGGGGTCCTGAAGTCCACCCCATCCCTCTTCACCCCTGCATCCACGATGGCTCCCAGGGCGGTGAGGACGTACTCCCCTCCTTCGGGATCGAGCGCGCCTTGAAGGCCGACCATCCCGGTGGAGTCGGGGCAGATGTCGAACCTCCGCCGCTCCCTTCTCCGCTCCGCCTCCTGAAGGGCGTCGTCCCGATCCTGGTGGTGGCGCCAGTCCTCCACGGTCCGCCTGAGGTCGCCAACCCGCTTGGTCTTCGCTTCCTCCAGGAGCGACGACCCAGATGCCTCAAACGCCTCGGGGTGGGACTCCCATGCCGCCGTCAGGACCCGCACGGATGAAGACGACACCTCGCCCTTGGCCATGGCCTCCTCGACCTCGGGAATCGCCTCGATGACCTGGGCCGTCTTGAGCTGCTCCTTGGCAGTCCCTCGGGCCAGGTTCAGGCGGTCGGACAGCCACTCGGTGGAGGACAGGAACCCGTCCCGGCGAAACACGCCACGCCGCTCGGCCTCGGCCACCCACCGGAGCTTCTTGGCCTGAGCCGCCAGCGACAGGCGCTCCAACTCCTGAATTCCCCGCTCGAGTTCCTGGTCGGAGACCCCCGCTGGGTCGTCCGGATAGGACTCGAGTCTCCAGGCCGCTTTGCCTCCCGAACACATGTTCGCATTGTAAGAGGAGGGTACGACACGACTTTTCAGATCAAATCCGCAGCGCCGGCTGCTCACGCCGCAGCGATGAGGTGGCATCGCGAAGAAACCCACTTCGCCAGCCCACTACCCACCACGTATGTGACATCGATCACACCAACATTCACAGGAAGAATGCTGCAGGCCGCGTGGTTAAATTGCTTAATTGGAGCAGCAAGAAGCCATCAGGTCCGAACGTAAGGGCGGGCTGCTCTCCCGCCTTCCGTTCCGGCCGTCCGAGGACGGATCCCGCGAGTCGTTCGAATCACTGGCCAAGCTGGTCAAGACGCGGAACTCCAAGGTCGACCTGAAGGAGCTCCACCGGGCCTATAGCTTCGCCGCGGAAGCTCACCGCGGCCAGCAGCGTTTGTCCGGAGAGGACTTCATCGAGCATCCCGTGGCCGTCGCCACGATCCTGGCCGACCTCGGAATGGATCTCACCACGCTGCAGTCCGCCCTCCTGCACGACGTGGTCGAGGACACGGAGCAGACGTTGGATACCGTCCGAGCCGAATTCGGCGACCAGGTCGCTGAGTTGGTCGACGGACTGACCAAGCTCGACGCGATCAAGTTCCGGTCCCGCGAGCAAGAGCAGGCGGAGAACGCACGCAAGATGATCATCGCCATGGCTCGCGACATTCGGGTCCTGCTGATCAAGCTCGCCGACCGGCTTCACAACATGCGGACGCTGTGGGCGCTGCCCCGCCACAAACAGGAGAACAACGCCACTGAAACGCTGGAGATCTACTCGCCGCTCGCCCACCGCCTCGGCGTTCACCGCATCAAGTGGGAGCTGGAGGACTTGGCCTTCAAAGCGCTGTACCCGGGACGGTTTGAGGAGATCCGAAACTTGGTCGAGCGGCGTGAGGGAGAACTCCTGGAGTACGTGGAGAAGGTCGCCGCCCAGCTCAGCGCCAAACTTCGGGAGATGAAGATCAAGGCGGAAGTGGTGGGCCGGCCAAAGCACCTTTATTCCGTATACGAAAAGATGGTCCTCCGCGGCAAGGAGTTCAACGAGATCTACGACCTGATCGGGATCAGGGTCCTGGTCGACTCTGTGCGCGACTGTTACGCGGCGCTGGGCGCTCTTCACGCGCTGTGGAAGCCGGTCCCGGGCCGGTTCAAGGATTACGTGGCGATGCCCAAGTTCAACATGTATCAGTCATTGCATACCACGGTGATCGGGCCGGAAGGCCGGCCTCTCGAAATCCAGATCCGAACGCACCACATGCACCGGACGGCGGAGTTCGGGATCGCGGCGCACTGGCGGTACAAGGATCGCGGAACGAAACAGCGGCCCGGCGACGAGAAGGCCGAGATGGTCTGGCTGTCCCGAATGCTCGACTGGCAGAAGGAGATGGCCGACCCCAAGGAGTTCATGGAGGGGTTGAAGGTCGACCTCTACGCGGGTCGCGCCTTCGTATTCACGCCGAAGGGCGACGTGGTCGATCTTCCCGCCGGAGCCACCCCCGTCGACTTCGGCTACGCCATCCACACCGAAGTCGGACATCGCTGCATCGGGGCGCGGGTCAACGGGCGGCTCGTGCCGCTCGATTACGAGCTCCACACCGGAGACACGGTGGAGGTCGTCACGTCGAAGGCGGTGGATGCGGCTCCCTCCCGTGACTGGCTGGGCTTCGTCAAGTCGCCTCGAGCGCGCAACAAGATCCGGCAGTGGTTCTCCCGCGAGCGGAGGGAAGACGCTCTGGAGACCGGCCGGGAGCTCCTCCACCGCTCGCTCCGGCGTCATTCGCTGCCGGTGGTTCGTCTCTCGTCCGACGAGTTGATGGCCCAGGTGGCCGCCGACCTCAAGTACCCGGACGTCGACTCGCTGTACGTGGCGATCGGCGAGGGGCACGTGTCGCCGCAGTCCATCGTTTCAAGGCTGGACCGGGTGGTCTCGGCCGACGCCGAGGACGAAGCAGAAGAGATTCCGGCAGCACGGCCGGTGGAGCTCCGAAAAGAGCCCGCGTCGGTCGTGGTCCAGGGCCGAAGCGACGTCTGGGTGAAGCTGGCCAGGTGCTGCACGCCCGTCCCGGGGGACGACATTCGCGGGTTCATCACGCGTGGGCAGGGCGTCTCCGTCCACCGGACGGACTGCCCGAACGTCAAGGCACTCAGCGCCGAGCCGGAGCGGTTCATCGACGTGACGTGGCGGGCCGGCGCGCCGACGTCGTTCGCTGTCTCGATCCAGGTCGAAGCGCTCGATCGGCAGAAGCTTCTGCGAGACGTCGCCACGGTGCTCAGCGATCAGCGGGTGAACATCATCTCGGCTTCGTCAAACGTGGGAAAAGACCGCATCGCGACGCTGCGGTTCACATTCGAGCTCGGCGACATCGCGCACCTTTCGAGCATCCTGTCCGCGGCCAAGCGCGTGGACGGCGTGTTCGACGCGTACCGCGTCCTGCCCGGCTGACGGCGATCGCCGGTGCGGCTGGTCATCCAGCGGGTCTCGCGCGCGGCGGTACGTGTAGCCGGCGAGACGGTTTCTGAGATCGGCCCCGGGCTTCTCGTCCTGGTGGGCGTGGGGCGAGAGGACGGTGAAGACGAGATCGGGTGGCTGGCGGGAAGGGTCTACAACCTCCGAATCTTCGAAGACGACGACGGCAAGATGAACCGCTCGCTTTCCGATGCCGGTGGAGCGATCCTGGTGGTTCCCCAGTTCACGCTGTACGGCGACGCTCGCCGCGGGCGCCGGCCATCGTGGGCCGGGGCTGCCGACCCGGACGTCGCCGAGAAACGGGTCGACGCGTTCGCAGCGGCACTCGAAGCGCTCGGCGCGACGGTGCGACGAGGCGCCTTCCGCGAGCACATGGAAGTGGAGCTGGTGAACGACGGTCCCGTCACCCTCCTGCTGGAGGGCAGGTAGAGCAGTTCCTCGACGGGCCGACCGTCCCGTAGGGCCCTCCGTCCTACTCCGCCCGGCGCAGCCACTCCTTCGTGATTGACAGGTAGGGGCGTATCCCCACGAGTTCGTAGCCGTTCAGCGCTTCCTGGAGCAGGGCGGCGGCTCGCCGGCGGTCGCCCGGCCCACCTCGGTCCAGCAACATCGCTCCGTGGAAGCGCCTGACGTCGAGCGCTTCGATTCTCGCTCCAACGTGTTCTGCGAGCTGGAGCGCTCGATCGAAGAACGCTTCGGATTCGTCCCACCTGCCAGCTGCACCCGCCGCGATTCCGGCTGAGCAGAAGTGCGTCCGACGGTCGAAGTTCATCGGAATCTCGAGCGTCGTGGCCTGTTCCGCGATGGGATAGAACTCGGCCACCTTTTCGCGATCCCCCAGCACATACCAACCATCTATCGCGTCGGCCACAACGCTCCATCGCCCGATCGCGTTCGTCATCCCGAGCTGAGGCAGATAAGGTTCGAGTTGCTTCCAAGCCTCGATCGCTTCGCCACGGTTGCCCTCGTAACCCAAGATCCGAAACAGCGTGGCTTCCCCCCAGCCGGCGATCGCGCCCGGCTGATCGAGCTCCACGCCGCGCCTCGCATCTACAGCCGCGGTTCGGTCGCCGGCCAGGAACTTGACGCGAGCGATAAAGATATGCGACTGACCGATCCACGGAAGGTCGTAGCGTCGGCAGATATCGAGGTCCTCGTAGGCGAGCTTCTCCATCGTCGCAAGGTCACCGGTTGTCGACAAGATCTCAATTTGCCGAACCCGATGGGCGAACATGACGCCGCCCCCGAACCCCAAGCGGGTGGAGAGCTCCGCGAGTTCGTCGACGAAGCTCAGTGCTTCATCGAAGCGACTCAGGGCCGCTAGCCCGAAGCACACGAAGGCGAGCGCCGAGGCGTAGTTCCACTGAGCCTTGGATTGTCGCAACAGGTCGCAAGCTTCCAGGCCGACGTCGACGGATTGTGAGACGAATGCGTACGCGAACAGATGCGTGGCGTGCCCAGCGAGAACTTCCCCGAGAAGTTCCTTGTCGCCGACGCGAGAAGCGAGGTCGACGGCCTGGTCCATCATCGACTTGGATGTCTCGTATCCACCGGCCCAGCCCAGACCGATCGCGGCGAATGCGAGGAGCACGGCCCGCTCGGGGTTCTCCCGTTCGCCGATGGCCGCGAGCCCGCGGGCCGCGGTCTCGACGACATCCACCCAGCGGCCCGCCCAGCCGACTTGAAGCACCACCTCCGTTGCAACCTCCGCAATCGCCTGGACGTCTTCGAGCCGTTCGTAGGCCGCGAAGGCCTGGTGCCAATGGGTCAATGCCTCGTCGAAACGTCCGAGGCTCCGCTCGGCCCGGGCCAGCCCCAGCTGCACCTGTGCCGCTGCTCGGTCGTCCGACGGATCGACCAGATCAAGAGCTTCCTGGTAATAGCGGAGCGCGTCTTCGAACGCGGCGCTTTCCTGGGCCCGCGCCCCGGCCAGCAACAGATAACGGAGCGTCATCTGAGGGTCGTCTCCCCCGCCCCGCATCAGGTGTTCGACGATCTCCGGGGCCCGGTCCTCCACGTCATCCGCGTAAACCTTCTCGAGCGCCCGGGCGATCCGGCTGTGCAGCCGGCGCCGGCGAGGGACGCTCATACCGCCGAGGAGTGTTTGCCGGATCAGCTCGTGGACGAATTCGTAACGGGTCTCGGTGGGGCTATCCGACAGCGGTTGGACGAGCGATAGACGCTGGGCTTCCTCGATCGCCTCGAGCAGCTCGTCGGCCCCAACCTCCTGGAGCGTCTCCAATACCTCATAGTCGAACGTCCGGCCCAAGACCGCCGCCGCGCCGAGCGCCTTGAGAGCTCGTGCGCTCAGACCTTGCAATCTCCGGCCGATCACCAGCCGAACGCTCTCCGGCACCTCGAGCTCATCGATATCAATGTTGGTCCGCCACCGGCCCTGATGGTCGAAGAGGCGGCCCTCCTCGGCGAGATGGCGGAAGACCTCCTCAACGAAGAACGCATTGCCGTCGGTCTCCTCGTAGATCGCCCGGGCCAGAGCCTCGGGTGGCTCCTCTCCACCGAGGCGTTCGAGCATGGTGCGAACGCCTTCTTCCGATAGACGCTTGAGAGCGATACGGTGCACGAGACGCTGGCGGACGAGGTTGTCCAGCACCCGGCCGAAGGGGCGGTAGACGTCGAGCTCCACATTGCGGTATGTGCCTAGGACAAGCACGGGGATGTTAGCCAGCCCGTGAGCCACGTTCTGCAACAGCAACACGCTGGACTCGTCGGCCCACTGCAGATCGTCCAGGAACACCACCAGCG
>JALYGK010000012.1 GCA_030777105.1 Actinomycetota bacterium
GCGTCGGACATCCGAGCGCTCCTGGTCGAGCTCGACGGTCGTTCGGTTCTGACCAGTCGGGGGCCGGTCGTGCTGACGACGCTGAACCGCGGCGGGCGGGAGGTCGAAGTCCGCTTTCACGACATGGGACCGATCCGCCGGATCCTGCATGCCGTCAGCACGCCGACGGCGGTGTACGTGCTGCTGGTGTTCGGGCTGTGGGGGATCGCCTTCGAGGTCACCCAGCCGGGGATCGGGGTCGCCGGAATCAGCGCCGTGCTCGCTCTGGCTCTGGCCGTGTACGCATTGACCATCGTGCCGGTCAACTGGATCGGGCTCGGGCTGATCCTTGCGGGAACGGGTCTCCAGTGGCTAGACGTCGTGATTCGGCGCGTCGCGCTGTTGACGGTGGCGGGGACGGTTCTGTTCGCGGCCGGTTCGGTCGTTGCGTGGAGCGGAGTCCCCGATGCCATCGACCTCGCTCCGTGGCTGATCGTGCTGGCGACGCTCGGCGGGGCGCTGTTCTTCGGGTTCGCCTTGACGGTTGCGTTACGGGCTCGGGAACGGGTTCGGAGCTCTCAGGTCGGGCTGGTGGGGCTGGTGGGCGAGGCCCGCGCGGACCTGGACCCGGAGGGCGCCGTCTTCGTCAAGGGCACGATGTGGCGGGCCAAATCGATGGACGGACCGATCCCGAAAGGCGCGCGGATCAGGGTTCGGGGGATCGACGGCCTGATTCTGCGGGTCGAGGAGGAGCCCGAATAGGCGTTCGTACGCTGCGGGGCTGAACTCGGTTTGCTCATCCCGTAGCGTGCACCCCGATGCCAGTTCACAGGCTCCCGCCCGTTCCTTCCCCAGCGCGACAGCCTCTGGTCCTGGACCTGACCGAAGACGGCGTGGACCGGTCGGCCTGGCACTGGCGGGCGGCGTGCCAGGGAATCGGCTCCAGCATCTTTTTTCCTCCCGATCGTGCCGAGAGAGACGAAGAGCGGGTCGGCAGGGAAGGCATCGCGAAGTCGATCTGCGCCGAGTGCTCGGTGCGGCCCGAGTGCCTGGATCACGCGCTGAACGTCCCGGAGCAGTTCGGGATCTGGGGCGGCCTGAACGAGGCGGAGCGCCGGGCGCTGATGCATGGGGCCCAAACAGGCGACGTCTAACTCGTCCAGCCAGACCTGAACCCACCATGGGGCCGTCCCCTCAAGGTCGGCTCAAAACGTGACACTTTTTGTGCCGATCCGACAAGAGGCCCGGTCGAGGCAGCTGGGTTGTTTCGATTCTGTGAACCTCGTCACACCAGGGAACGAACCACCCCCCCGAAATTGTCATAGAGATCAACGACGAGCAGCTGAAGGGGGAAACGGCCAAAAAGGCCTTCACGGTGGCTACCGAGAGCTGGGCGTATGGATGGCAGTGGCGGGCGGCGTGCCGCGGGGAAGACACCGGCACGTTCTTCCCGCCGAGCGAATCAGAGACCAAACACGAACGGATCGTCCGCGAGGAGCGAGCCAAATCGATATGCGCAACTTGCCCTGTCCGGCTCGAATGCCTCGAGTACTCCCTGACGGTGCCTGAGCACTTCGGAATCTGGGGCGGTCTGAACGAGCAGGAGCGTCGCGCTCTCCTTCGGGAGCGGCAAGCGTCCTGACGCCCCTCCGCGGTAGCGTTACCGCGCAGTGGGAGCCGAAGAACGACTTCAGGAGCTCGGCCTCGAGCTACCGGACGCCCCAGCGCCCATCGCTTCGTACGTTCCGGTCGTCGTCACGGGAAACCTCGCGTTCGTCTCGGGACAGGTCGCGTCCGCCGAGGGCAAGCCGATGTGGGCCGGCAAGCTTGGCAAGGACCTGGACGTTGAAGCCGGCGCCGAAGCCGCCCGTCGCTGCGCGCTCCAGCTGCTCGCGGCGCTGAAGGCCGAGATCGGTTCGCTCAACTCCGTCCGTCGAATCGTGAAACTGACCGTCTTCGTGGCCTCCGCCGACTCGTTCACGGATCAGCCGAAGGTGGCCAACGGCGCCAGTGACTTGTTTGTCCTGCTGTTTGGAGAAGCGGGTCCTCATGCCCGCGCCGCCGTCGGCGTGGCGGAGCTGCCTCTTGGCGCCCCGGTCGAGGTCGAACTGATCGCCGAAATCGGCTAGTCGCGAAGGACTCTCACGTCGCCTTGTCGGCGGGTAATACCCCGCTGATCGAAGTACTCCAGGATCGGCAACGCATATTTTCGCGTCGTGCCGAGCGCCTCGCGAAATGCCGACACGGTGACTCCGTTACCGGTGCCTTGATCTCTGACCACCCGTTCGGCTTTGGCCAGAAATGCCGGCGTGACCACGACGTCTGGAGCGACCCGCACAAGACGCCCTTCAGCGCACACCGCATCGATCAGGTCCCGCGGGAATCCGGCCAACATCAAGTCTTTCACCGAGGGGGGCGTGGGTTCGTTCCTCTCCACTTCACGAACGAGTCCATCCGCGTCCTCACGTCCGGTCGTCGAGAGCCGGTGTCGGGCCAGCCGGAGCACGGAGCCGTCGCGAACGATGGCACCCGTTCGAGCCAGGTGCTCGAGCACCGCATCCGTCAGCGCGGGGTCCGAGAATCTCGCTCCTGTGTCGACCAGGAGCAGCCGTGACTCTCCGACATCCATGCCGGGCCGCAACGGATGCTCCGAGTGAAACGCTTCCAGCGCCTGAATGAGGGTCGTGGTCACCCGGCCCAAGAGGCGGGGACTCACCAGCCATGAATCGACGCGGAGGGCGCCGTGGCGGTCTGCTTCGTCGGCACTGACACCGGCCAGTAGCTTCAGCTCCGATGCCCTGATCGCGCCACGATCGGCGACGATCCGCCACGCCAACGTCGGTCGATCGATATCTCGCCGTGCTTGCAGGCGTGCGATGGGATCCCGATCGGAGCGCCGCGGGGGATCGGTATCGAGGACCTCGCCGCCGGCGACCGTTTCTTGACGGCCGGCCTCGCGCAGCACGAAACTGTCGTTGAAGTCGACCACCACCGGCCGAGACAGCGTGATTCGCGCGTAGCCCTCTTCGCCCGCTTGAAGTTCAGATTGCCCGTACAGCCGGATGCGGGCGTCGCGCTCAGCGGAACCGGCGTAGAACTTGAACGCGCCTCGACCGGTCAACGGATGGCTCAGGCCACGAACCGTTCGAATCGTTCCCTCGAACGCAGACGTCGCCCGCCACTGGCCGGGGAGCGTCAACACGTCGCCGCGCTCGAGCTCCGTCTTCGGCGTCCCCGCAAGGTTCACCGCGACGCGAGAGACAGGAAGCGCGGTATCCAACGGTCGCTTGTGCGTCTGAAGACCGCGAATGCGGGCGCGGTGGCCGGACGGAAGCACTTCGACTTCTTGACCAACGCTGATTGCCCCGCCGGTCAGCGTCCCGGTGACGACCGTCCCGGCGCCCTTGATGGTGAAGACGCGGTCGATGAACTGTCTCGGGCGCGCGGCGGACTCCGGCTCGGGCGCGCTGGCCACCATCTCGTCCAGCGCGGTGCGAACCCGGTCCATTCCCTCGCCGGTGGTCGCAGAGCAGCAAACGATCGGAGCGCCGGACAGGCGCGTCGCGGAGAGCTTCGTCCTGATCTCGTTCGTCCTCCGCTCCAACGTTTCGCCGCCGACCAGATCCGTCTTCGTCACGGCGACCACGGCGCCGTTCGCTCCCAGAACGTCGACGATCTGGAGGTGCTCCTCGGACTGCGGCTTCCACCCTTCGTCGGCAGCCACCACGAACAGCACCAACCGAACGGGCCCCACTCCGGCGAGCATGTTTCGGACGAATCTCTCGTGTCCGGGAACGTCAACGAAGCCGATTTCGTGGCCGGAGGGCAGTGTGGTCCAGGCAAACCCCAGGTCGATGGTGAGCCCTCGGCGTTTTTCCTCCGCCAGCCGGTCGGGATCCATGCCCGTGAGGCGAAGGATCAGCGAGGACTTTCCGTGATCGACGTGGCCGGCCGTGGCCACCACGTGAAGCGACGGCGACTCCGCGGCTGACGAGGAAGGATCGGCGACGGTCACGTCCGACGGACGCTTTAATCCTGCTCGAGCGCGTACCGAATGGCGCGGACCATGCGGTCCTCGTCCTTCTCCGGAACCGTTCGAAGGTCGAACTGCAGGGTTGAGTCCTCAACGCGGCAGAACACGGGCGGCCTCCCCAGACGGAGCCGAGCGGCCACGCGATTCGGCGCCTCAACAGGAAGGACGAGCTCAGCGGAAGGGACGGCGTAGCCGGGGACCGACCCTCCTCCCACCGCGGCTTCGCTTTTCCGTGCCGACGCTCCCGGGAAGATCGCCGCCAGCCCGCGAGCCCGCTTGACCAGCGTGGCTTGCGGGGCGTTCAGGTACTCCCACACGGGAATCTCTCCGCGGCGGCCGGTCGCGTAGAGGCGCAGGACCGACTCCAGCGCGGCCACCGACATCTTGTCGACGCGGACGGCCCGAGCGATCGGATGCCGCCGCAGTCGCTCCACCAGGGCTGCTTTCCCAACCATCAGTCCCGCCTGCGGACCGCCGAGGAGCTTGTCGCCGGAGAACGTGACGAGGTCTGCGCCGCCCGCCAGCGCCTCGGCGACGTTCGGCTCCTCGGCCGGCACGCGCGAGTGGCGGTCCAGAAGGCCGCTTCCGACGTCATAAACGAGCGGCACGGCGGCGCCGTTCGCGACCCGAGCCAGATCCGTGAGCCCGACCGTCTTGGCGAACCCCACGACCCGGTAGTTGCTGGGGTGCACCTTCAGGATCAGACCGGTCCTCGGGCCGAGCGCGCGCTGATAGTCGGCCGGGCGGGTTCGATTCGTGGTCCCGACCTCCACCAGCTTGGCGCCCGAGGCGCTCATGATCTCGGGGAGTCGAAATTCGCCGCCGATCTCGATGAGCTCTCCGCGCGAGACCAGGACTTCCTTTCGGTTCGCCAGACCCGACAGCGTGAGCAGAAGCGCCGCCGCGTTGTTGTTGACGGCGAGCGCGTCCTCGGCTCCGGTAAGCGCTCGGAGGAGTGCTTCGGCTCGCGACGTTCGCCTTCCCCGCGCGCCGGTCTCGCGCTCCACCTCGAGGTCCGAGTAACCGGCGGCCGCCTCGGCCGCCGCGTGGGCCGCTCGAGGCGGCAGCGGTGCGCGACCGAGACCCGTATGGAGGATGACCCCGGTCGCGTTGATGACCTCGCTGATCCCGTAGTAGTTGCGAGCGGCGGCGCCCACGGCTCGCGCCAGGATGACGGCGTCCTCGGGAACCGGCATCCCGCGGGCGGCCTCGTCCCTGATGTCGGCGAACGTGGCTCGGAGTGCCTCTTTCACGACGGCATGTCCGAACTTTTCCGCGGCTTTCTTTCCGGGGGAGGAACGGAGCAGCGCGTCGACCGATGGGATCTTTCTTCGCGAATTGCGGGGGTGGCTCTTTACGGCTGGGCCGGTCTTGCCCCTGGGACGCGGCGTGGTGACGGTCGGCTCGCCGACACTCGGCATTGGGCGAGAGTACAGCGGCGGGGCCGCGATGACCGGTTCGCCTACAGGCCGAGCGTCCGGGCGATGATCAGTCGCTGGATCTCGCTGGTTCCTTCGACGATCCGGAGCATGCGGACCCATCGGAAAATTCGTTCGACCGGGCCTTCCGCGAGCAGGCCCATTCCGCCGTGGATCTGCACCGCGCGGTCCGCCACGCGGTTCACCATCTCGGTGTTGTTGAGCTTCACGAAGGAGGACTCGCGGATGGGCTGCTCACCCCGGTCGACCAACCACGCCAGGTGATACGTCATGAGCCGGGCGGCGTGCACCTCCAGCGCGGAGTCGGCCAGCATCCACTGGATGGCCTGGTACTTGCCGATCGGCTTGCCGAAGGTATGGCGTTCCTTGGCGTAGTCGCTGCAGATCCGCACGAGGTAGTCGGCCACCCCAACGCACATCGCGCCGATGTAGGCGCGGCCGGAGTTCAGGAACTTCATGGCCGAGCCGAACCCGAACCCCACTTCACCGATTACGTTCTCCTTCGGAACACGGCAGTCGTCGAAGACCAGCTCGGCCTGGTTCGTGTCGCCGGCCAGGGTTCGTTGCTTCCTCCCCACCTGATAACCGGGGGCGTCTCGCTCGACCAGGAACGCGGTGATGCCGCCCGCCGCCCGTTTCTCCGGATCCGTCGTGGCGAATACCACCGCGACGTCCGCGTTGGCGCCGTTGGTGATGAAGTGCTTCCGGCCGTTCAGGACCCATTCGTCGCCTTCGAGCTTCGCCGACGTCCGAATGGCCTGGGCGTCCGACCCGGCTTCCGGTTCGGTGAGCGCGAAGCACAGGGTGGTCTCGCCTCGGACGAGCGGCTCGATGTACTTCGGGTGAAGGTGCTCCGGAAGGTCCATGAGGATGGGGTTGGGGGCCTCGGGATTCGGCGGGCCGAGGACGAAGCCGGCGAAGCGAAGTCCGGACTTCCCACCCTCCTCGACCAGGAGCGTGTAGCCGAGGTTCGACAGCCCCCACCCGCCGACCGATTCGGGCATGTGGGCCGCATAGAACCCCAGATCGGCCGAACGGCGCCTGAGCGATAGGCCGGCCTCCCGCATGTCGTCGGTGAAGTCGTCTTCTTGAAGCTGGACGCGATACCGCTCCTCAACCGGAGCCACTTCCCTGTCGAGGAATGAACGGAAGGAGTTGAGGAGTTCCTGGTATTCGTCGGGAACGCTGAAGTCCATGGAGGTCAACCGTAACGTATAGTCCCGCCTCGCCCGAGATCGAGGGACCCGAGCGCGAGCAGCTCTACGCGCTGCTCGGCCGGTTCGATACGGCCGGCTGCATCGTGACCAGCTCTCACCTGGGCCTGCTCGCCGGATCGTTCGTCGGCTACGTCACGCCGTGCAGCGACTTTCCGCCACGCCTCCTGGTGTGCACCCGGAATGACACCGTCACGGCCGAGGTGGTCGAACAGAGCCGCGCGCTCGCCGTCCACCCGCTGGCCCGTGGGCAGGTGGACTGGATCGCCCACTTCAACCAGCCGGGGCGTAACGTCGACAAGTTCGAATCGGCTCGGTGGCGTCCGGGCGTGACCGGATCGCCGATCCTGGAAGAGGCCATCGGCTACGTCGAGGGAGAGGTGATCGGCGCCCTGGACTGCGGTGACCACACCGCCTGGCTGGTAGAACCGGTCGGAGCGGTGCTCCGAAATGCCGACGCCGAACCGCTCACCACGCGAGATATCCTGGCCCGCGGCCTGGCCTGACACCTACACTTCGGCGTTGTGCCGGCGTGTCCGAACTGCGGCGAAGAGAACCCTGACCGCGCGCGGTTCTGCCTGAACTGCGGGTCGCCTCTCGGCGAGGCGCCGCCCGCTCGCGAGCGAAAGCTCGTCACCGTCCTGTTCGCCGACGTGACCGGGTCGACGACGCTCGGTGAGGAGATGGATCCCGAGCATCTGAAGGACGTCATGAGCGCGTACTTCGATGCGATGCGCGAGGAGATCCAGGCCGAAGGCGGCACCGTGGAGAAGTTCATCGGCGACGCCGTCATGGCGGTGTTCGGCGTGCCGAAGGCGCACGAGGACGACGCGGCCCGAGCGCTTCGGGCGGCGCTTCGAATGCAGGAGCGCCTGACCCAACTCAACGACGAGATCTTTCCGAAGCACGGCGTGGCGCTGCGCGCTCGCATTGGCGTGAACTCGGGTGAGGTCCTCGCTCAGCTCATGCCGACTCCGGGTGAAGGCATGGTCACCGGCGACGCCGTCAACGTGGCGGCCCGCCTCGAGCAAGCTGCCGAGCCGGGACACATCTTGGTCTCCGAGCGAACGGCACGCGCGGTTCGAGGCTTCTCGTTCCGCTCAGTCGGACCGCTCCAGCTGAAGGGCAAGCTGGAGCGACTCAAGGCCTTCGAGCTCCTCGGAACGGAAGCGGGACCGGACCGTGGCGTGGCGGGACTTCAGGCGCCGATGGTGGGGCGGGATCAAGAGCTCGCGCTGCTTTCGACGGTGTTCCAGCGGATAGCGGCAGAACGCAGGCCGCACCTCGTCACCATCTACGGCGACGCCGGCGTGGGGAAGAGCCGCCTGACCAAGGAGTTCATCCAGTCGGTTGAAGTGCTGGAACCCTCGCCCTTGGTCCTTCGGGGTCGATGCCTGCCGTACGGCGAAGGAGTCACCTACTGGCCGCTTGCCGAGATCCTCAAGACGTACGCCAACGTCCTGGACAGCGAACCACCCGATACGGCGCTGGAGAAGATTCGGACCGCCATCGCCGAGACGCTTCCCGGTGAGCTGGTTGCGGATTCGGACCGAACGACGGCGGCCCTGGCGTACACCGCCGGATTGGAGGATCCGCGACTCCGCTTCTCGCAACTGGCGCCCCGGCAGGTTCGCCTGGAAACGCACACCGCGTGGCGCTCGTTCTTTTCTGGGCTTGGCCACGGAGCCGCGACGGTCGTTGTGGTCGAGGACATCCACTGGGCCGATCACGCCCTCCTCGACTTGTTGGAGGAACTGGCTGATCGGGTCGATGGAAGCGTGGTGTTCGTCTGCCCGGCCCGTCCGGAGCTCACGGAACGGCGCCCAACGTGGGGTGGCGGAAAGCGGCGGTTCTCCTCGATCTTCCTCGACCCGCTGTCGCCGGAAGAGGCGGACGAACTGGTCGGATTCCTGCTCACGGTGGAGGACCTGCCGGAGCGGATTCATCAGGAAATCCTCCAGCGCGCCGAGGGGAACCCGTTCTTCCTGGAGGAGATCATTCGACAACTGATCGATGAGGGCGGCATCGTCCGGACAGAAGACCGATGGCGAGCCGCGAAGTCGGTGACCGATGTGGTCATTCCCGACACGGTGCAGGGGGTTCTGGCCGCGCGGATCGACCTCCTGGTCCCCGAAGAGAAGAAGACGCTCCAGTCCGCGGCGGTTGTCGGCCGGGTCTTTTGGACCGGACCGGTGGAGCGACTCCTCAACGGCCACGCGGACGAGGTGGAGGACATCTTGGGCCGCCTCGAAAGCCGCGAGCTGGTGCTGGCCCGGCTCGGCTCGTCGATGGGCGGCGACCGCGAATTCATCTTCAAGCACATCCTCACCCGGGACGTTGCGTACGAAAGCTTGCCGCGGCGGGAGCGCGGACCGGCCCACGCTCGAGTCGGACGGTGGATCGAGGAAACAGCCGGAGAGCGCCGGCGGGAGTTCCTCGAAGTCCTGGCCTACCACTTCTTGGAGGCGTACCGGGCGGTACAAGACGACGCCGGAGCAGATCCTGTCGAGGTGGCCGAGCTTCGGCAAAAGGCCTTCCGCTATCTGGTCGACGCGTGCCGGGCGGCCCGCACCAAGCTCGCGGTCTCGGCGGCCGTTCGTTTGGGGGAGCAGGCGCTGTCGATTGCCGCGTTCGATGTCGAGCGAGCTGAGGCGCTCGAAGTCCTGGGCGACAGTTACCAGACGAACTACGACGGATCCCACGCCCACGCTTCCCTTCGACAGGCGCTGGACTTGCGGATTCGCGCCGCTCCGGAGGATCGACGAGCGATCGCCAGGGTAAGCGCCAAGGTGTTGGAGGCCCCCACGCGGTGGCCGGGATCGATGCATCGAATCCCCGAGCACACCGAGTTGGAGCCGATTCTCGAGATGGGGCTGGCCAACGCGGGAGACGGCGACAGCGTCGAGCTCGTGCAGTTGCTGACGGCCAAAGCGTTCTGGCCGTTCGCCTTCCCCGAGGCGGCGCTGGGGAACGAGGACGCGACGGCCGCGCTCGAGGCCGAGTCCCTGGCGGCCGGCGAGCGCGCCGTCGAGATGGCAATCAGACTGGGGCGTCCGGAGCTTGCGTCCGCAGTGCTGGACGGCCTGTCGTCGATTCACGTGAGCAAGGGTCTGTACGGTGTCGCCGATGAGATCGGCGCCCGGCGCTTGGAGCTCGTGCCCTCCATCGAAGATCCATGGGAGCTGGCCGACATCTTCTCAACGGCGGCGTGGAATGCGTTCCACTTGGGACGCTACCGAGAGGCCGAGCGGTGGGCGGATGAGGGGCTTCGCCGGGGCGAGGGGCTTAGCCGGGGCGCAGAGGGAGCAGGGGTTCGCCTCCACTGCGACGCCTGGAGCATCGTCGCTCTGACCCGGTTGGGCGAGTGGAACCGTGCGCTCGAAGGCGTCGCTCGAGCTGAGGAGCTTCTCGGGGATCGGCGGGACCGACCCCCCGGGTTCGCGTGGCGGCTCCACGGCGCCGCGGCGTTCATCCACGACGTCCAGGGGAACCGGGCGTCCGCCGACCGGTATCTCGCGATGCTCGAACGCGTCGCCGGGGAGCAAAAGCGGATCTTCTTTGGAGCCGGGCCATGGATGGCCACCGTGCGACTCCGTCGTGGCGAATTCGAGCCGGTACGTGAGCTTCTTGCTCGCTATGAGGCGTCGCCGACCCGGCCCGATCTTGGCGCCATGTACGAGGTGTTGTGCGAGCTTGTTGCCGCCGAGGGGAGGTGGAACGAAGCGCCTTCGGTCCTCGACAAGGCACGGGCGCACGCAGAGGAGGCTGGACTCCTCGCGTTGCCGGCGTTCGCCAATCGACTGGAGGGTCGCGCGGCGTTGGCCGCGGGAGACGTTCGCGGCTCCGTTGAACGTCTGACCTCGGCGAGGGCGACGTTCCTTCGTCTGGAGGCGCGATGGGAGGCGGCGTGCACGAACCTGTCGCTGGCGGAAGCGAAGCTGGCCGCGGGCGACGCGGGCATCGCCGAGAAGCTGGTGCGCGAGGCGGTCGAGGTGTTCGAAGCAGTGCGATCCGGCCGCGAGCTGCAGCAGGCCGGCCAGCTCCTGTCCCGCCTCCCCGGGTAACGCCTCTGCTACGCTCGCGAGAGATGGCCGCAGCGCCGCAATCCCACTGATGGACGTTCAGGAACGCGCCCAGTACACCGCCGCAAGCGACGCGTGGATGCTGCGCGGTGGCGGCATCGACGTCGTCGTGGAGGGTCCTCTTCGAACCGAAGAGATGATCCTCAACATCGGTCCTCAGCACCCGTCCACGCACGGGGTGCTCCGGATCGTCCTCGAGCTGGACGGCGAGCGAATCATCTCCGCCGAGCCCGTGATCGGTTACATGCACCGCGCCGCCGAAAAGCTGTCCGAGTACCGCGACCCGCGCCAGGTGTTGGTTCTGATGAACCGGCACGACTGGCTTTCGGCGTTCAACAACGAGCTGGGCTGGATCATGGCGGTGGAAAGAATGCTCGGCGTCGAAGTTCCGGAGCGGGCGCAGTGGATCCGAACGATGATGGCCGAGTGGAACCGGCTCCTCAATCACCTGATGTTCACCGGTTCCTTCCCGCTGGAGCTCGGGGCGATGACGCCGATGTTCTACGCGTTTCGCGAACGGGAGATGATCCAGGGCCTCATGGAATCCGCGACCGGCGCGCGGATGCATCACTCGTACGCGCGGATCGGCGGGCTCAAGGACGACCTTCCACGCGGCTTCCTCAAGCACGCGTGGGACGTCCTCGGCTGGGTGCGAAGGAAGCTCCGCGACTTCGAGACCCTCATCATGGGGAACGAGATCATCCACGCCCGGACCAAGGGGATCGGGATCCTCCCGACCGACGTGGCGATCGCCTACGGCACCAGCGGCCCGGTGCTTCAGGCGAGCGGTGTGCCTCTGGACCCCCGAAAGGACGAGCCGTACGAGAAGTACGGCGAGGTCGAGTTCAACGTTCCGGTCGGCGAGAACGGGGACTCCTTCGACCGGCTGTGGGTGCTCGTCCAGCGGATGTGGGAGTCCTGCAACATCATCGAACAGTGCCTGGACAAGCTTCCGCCCGGCCAGTACATCTCGCCGAAGCTGCCGAAGAAGATGAAGATTCCCGAAGGCGAGATCTACGTCAGAACCGAGAACCCGCTCGGGCTGATGGGCTACTACCTGGTTGGGGACGGCGGCGACTACCCGTACCGGTTGAAGATGCGGACGGCGTCGTTCTCGAACGTCGCGGTGATCCCGGCGCTCCTTCCGGGAGCGTTGGTCCCGGACCTGATCGCCATTCTGGGCAGCGTGTTCTTCGTGGTCGGCGACATCGACCGATAGTGGCCGAAACGCGTCCTGGCGATCGGGCACTCCAGTTCGCCGCGTTGTTCTTTGCCGTCGGAGCCGTGCTGCACAACTACGACCACGTTCGTCGGGGGACCGACACCATCAGCCAAGAACTCGTCTGGGTTGGAAGGGCAGGAATCGCGATCACGGCCGTCCTGATCGTGGCGGCGCTGCTGCGCTTGTCGTTCGCGCCGCAGGCTGCGGCCATCGGTGGTCTTGTCCTGGCACTCGGGTTCATCGGCGCGCACTGGCTCCCGACATGGAGCGTGTTGAGCGACTCGTTCGTCGAAGGCGGGGCGCCCGCGTTCTCGCAGGCGGCATCGCTGTTGGAGATTGTGGGCGCGCTCGTGTTTGCCGGCACCGGTTACCACGCCTATAAGTCGCGGCGGCCGTCGCACACGGTTGCCGCTTCCGCCCAAACCGCCTAGCCGCGGACTACTTCGCGTCGCTGACGGAGCGAGGCGGCCGCTCGGTTCCCACGCCGAAGCAGATGACGTAGAAACCGCCGGGGCCGGTCGGGTCGACCAGCATGCGCGCCCTCCCTCGCTCCGAGAAGGCTCGGATGGCGTCCATGCCGCGGCGTTGAGACAACGACTCGGCCTGGGCGGCGAGCGCCGCCGCCTCCCATTCCCGGTATCCCAACGCCATCAGGGCGTCTCGCTGCGTGACCGGCCCCCACACCGCGAGGCCGCGCGATCGCGCGTGGCTCGCGAGCGCGTTGAAGTCGACGCCGGCCGTGATGTCCCGAGAGCCGGGATTCGACAGGACGTCTTCCTCCAGTCGGTGCTCGCGGTACCCGTGGACCAACGCGCCGCGGTCCATCGACGGCCAGCCGTAGTCGACCAGCCAGATGTAGCCCCGATCCAGGAGTTCGGCGGCCCGGTCGACGAATCGCAGCGCCTCGAGGTTCACCACCGCCTCTTCGCCGTCGCGTAGGGCCGGGGCGAGCTCAACGACCCGCGCCGAGGAAGGCGGACCTTCTTCCAGCACGAACCGACCGGCGTCCACCGAGACGAACAGCTCCACGATGCCGTGCGCAGTCCCCTTGACCCGCTGGAACGGGAGGTTGTCCAGGACCTCATTGGCGATCACACATCCCGCGGAGGCGGCGGGAACGTCCTCAAGCGTTTCGGCGACCTCGATCTCGGCGGAACGCGTGACCTCGCGAGCTCCGGCGCTGCGCTCAACGGCGACGTACCGGGTGGCCAGCCGGACCGGTTCACCGAGCGCGTCGAGGACCTGGCGGGCCAGCACCCCGGTCCCGGCGCCGGCCTCGACCACGGTGAACGGGGCGGGCTTGTCTAGGAGCTCCCAAAACTCGTCGATCTGCCGCGCAACCAACGCGCCGAACGCGACGGAGATGTGCGGGCTGGTCACGAAGTGCGCGTCCTCTCCGACCGCAGGACGAGCGTAAAAACCCTCTTCCGGGTCGTAGAGCGCGGCCTCGACGAACTCGGCAAACGTCATCGGACCCTGGGATGAGATGCGCCGCCGAAGCCGCTCCGCGAGCGGAGCTTCGGATCCAGTCATCATTGCGGCATGAGTTCGGCGCAGAACCAGTCCGGCGGGGATCCGAGGCCCGCGGCGACGGTCGTGGTCACCCGCGCGCTTTCCAACGGCCGCCTGGAGTTCGTGGTCCTGCTTCGGTCCGCGACCAGCCGTTTCCTTCCGAAGTTCGTGGTGTTCCCCGGAGGCGTCGTCGAAGAGCAGGACTCGCGGCTGGCTTCGGAGTGGTTCGGCCACCACGATGAGGCCGCCCGGGCGTGTGCGCTGCGGGAGCTTGCGGAGGAATGCGGACTGGTGATGACGGCGAGCGGACTGGTGCATGCGCCGGGGCGGCTTCCCGGAGAGGCCGGGCTGCCGCCGCCGGACCCGAACGCGGTTCCCGAGATCGCGCGGTGGGTCGCGCCGGTGTTCCTTCCGGTTCGGTTCGACGCGCGGTTCTTCGCGATTCGCGCCGACTCGGACCTCGAGCCGCGTCCCGACGGCGTCGAGGCTGAGCGGGCCTGGTGGGCGGGCGCCGAAGAACTGCTGGAAGCCGCACGCGCCGGCGAGACCCAGCTCATGTGGCCGACGCTCAAGACTCTCGAGGCGCTTGCCGCCTGTTCGTCGATCGACGACGTGCTTTCGCTCCGCATCGAGCAGGTCCCCCCACCGGTTCGGTCGAAATGACGAATGGCATCATCAGGGTTCTCGCTCCCAATCCCGGTCCGTTCACGCTCGAGGGAACCAACACGTGGATCGTCGGCGTCAACCATACGTTCGTCATCGATCCCGGCCCTGACGACCCCGGCCATATTGACGCGGTGCGGCGACAAGCGGCCGCCATCGAGGCGATCCTGCTCACCCACCACCATGCCGACCATGCGCCCGGAGCCGCACGGCTCGCCGCGCTCTCCGGCGCACCGGTTCTGGCCCTCCGTCCCGAAGAAGGAGAACACCAAATCCGAGACGGCGAGATCCTCGAAGCTGGAGAGACGACGCTGCGCGTCGTTCACGCGCCGGGAC
The DNA here is from genome assembly GCA_030777105.1 of Actinomycetota bacterium. Classification (GTDB taxonomy): domain Bacteria; phylum Actinomycetota; class UBA4738; order UBA4738; family UBA4738; genus JALYGK01. Next base: position 14,481 of record JALYGK010000012.1, read on the forward strand.
ACACTCAAGACCACGTGGTCTTTCACGACGCATCTTCCGGCGCGCTGTTTACCGGAGACGCCGTCCTCGGGCGGGGGACCAGCGTGGTGGACCCTCCAGACGGCGACATGGGCGCGTACATGCGGGCGCTCTCCTCGATGCTGTCGCTCGCCCCGCAGATCATTTATCCAGGACACGGACCGGTGGTGTGGTCGGCGATGCCGAAGCTCGAGGAGTACGTCCGGCACCGAAAGGAACGTGAGGAGCAGGTCCTCGCTGCCCTGGATCGCGGAGCGGAAACTCCGGAGGAAATGGTCCCCAGCATCTACCAGGACTACCCCGCGGAGCTGTACCCGGCCGCCGCGCGTTCCGTTTTGGCCCATCTCCTCAAGTTGGAGCGAGAAGGTCGGGTGGGGCGGGCCGGCTCGCCCCGTGAAGCCCGGTTTCGACTGGCCTCCTCGCATGCATGCACTCGTTGCGGCCGCCCGGCCCGCCAGGGCTCCCAGCTGTGCCCACAGTGCAGCCTGGAGCTGCTTCAGGAGAGACCCGGCAACCGTCCCTGAACTCCTGCCTCCTCGGATCGCCGTTGTCGGCCTGCTTCGGTCTCCGTCCAGACATACCGTCCGTCTTGGCTTCGAATCGCGCCGGCGACTCTGAGGTCGCGAAGCGCTCTGTTCACCGACTCGCGCGTTGCCCCGGTGATCGAACCAAGAAGCTCCTGAGACACGGGCAGCATGACTGTGGTTCCGGCTGGGGTGCGCCTTCCGAAGCGCACGGCCAGGTCGCGCAACGCGTGCCGGACCCGGTCGACGACGGGAAGCGTCAGGGCCCGAGCCAGCGCGGCCTGCGAGCGGTCGAGCTGTTCCACGACCGCTGAAGCGAAGCCGCGCAGAAGAAGCGTGTCACGAGGAAGGACCGCTCGGAGCGACGTGGCGGGCACGGTCAGGACCGTCGACTCGACGAGCGCGGCGACGCCAGGAAGCGTGTCGGGAACCGGTTCCGACGCCACGGCGTGGTGACCCACGAAATCGCCGGGACCGAGGACCGAAAGCGTGGCGACTCGGCCGCACGGCGTCCGCGAAGAGACCGCCACCGCTCCCTCTGCCACCACCGCCACCACGTCGGGTACTTCCCCCTCCCGCATGACCACTTCGCCGGCGTAAAACCGCTGGAGGCGAGCGCCCCGAAGGCGTTGCAAGCGGGCAAGCCAAACCAGATGGGGATCGATGAGGGGGAGAGAGGCGTCGAATTGAGCGCCCGGCATGGCGGCCTCCCTCGTTGCCGGAAGTGTACCGGGCGCCGGCGACACCTCCGAAAGAGAGGCGGGAAAGCACGGGGAAAAACCGCGACGGGACTGGCGCCGGACCGCTGCTACGCTCGATGATTGCGCGGGGGTTCTTGGCCCTCCGGCCATTCGCCGAGGAAGGGATCCTTGATCAGTTCAAGCCGGCATAGCGGGCGACCTCGAGGCGTCCCCACGCGTGCCTCACGGGCCGCTCTGGACGGTCACCGGCCGCCGGACCCCGCCTTGATCCTCGCGGCGGTCCGCACCGACGTTCAGGAGACCCTTCGGATGGCGTGGATGGACCCGGCTCTGGACGCGGTCACCTCCTCGCCGGTTTTCTTCACCGCGGCGTGGTCGGCCATCAGGCCGAACGTCGGCAAGAGCTTTCTCACCGTTTGCCGGGGGCTCCGAGCGGAAGCCGTAGAGGCGGTTCGATCCGCCGCCGATTCGTTGCCGGACCTCGGGAAGGACCTCGAAGAGCATTTCTCCGACGCCGACCTCAAGCAGATGGAAGAGGCGGCCCGAGCCGCACATCTTGCCACGGCGAAGACCCAAGTCGTCGTGCATGCCCTTCATCGGGCGATTCGGGGAGATCGGATTCCCGGAACCGGCGGAGAGGAACCTCCGGTGCGGCGTGGCGTCCCCGAGTGGCAACGGTGGCTCGCCGTCGAACCGACGCCGGATACCGGAAAGCCGACCCTGGACGAGGCGATAGACAGTCTCGGCGTGGTCACTGCCCCGGCAGGGCTTCGACTGATGGCGCGATGGCCGGTTGCGCTTTCATCGGCGTGGGGCGAGCTCGAGCCGGTGACTCGAGGGCAGTCGTGGAAGGCGGGAACGGGCAAGCTCCGACGGATGGTCCTGGCCGGTCTCTCCACGCTTCCGCATCCGATCGACCTCCAGTGGCCGGCGGTCAAGGCGCGAGGGTTCCGTGACGAGGACCGCGTCCAGCTCATGGAGCGCCTGGCCGCTTACGACATGGAGATGCCGGTCCATACCCTTGTTGCGGCGTTCCTGTGGATCGCGTTCGGGAGCCCGGAGATCGGAACCGAGTCCTGATCGTGGCGTGAGGCCGCGGGAGGTGGAGTACGGCCATGCGCGCCGAGTTCTACGCCGATGATCCGAAGAAGGTCGTCACGGCCGTCCAGTGGGAACGTGGAGGGCTGAACTTCTCCGGCGATCAAGAGAGCGAAGCGAAGCTTCGCCGCATTTTCAGGCCCACGCCGGTTCTGGTCGACGATCCCGCGTTTCGCTCGAGTGGAACTTCGGGCCCGGTCGTCCTGCATCCGGGGACGCTGCTGTGGTTCCGGGCCGCGGCGCAGGTCCGGTCCGCTGCCGAAGGGTTGAAAGCAAGGTTCGTTCCCGAGGGACAGGACGTCATGGGGTGGGAGCCGGCGGGCGCGTACCGAGCCTTCAGCGAGCAGCTTGAGCGGAAGGAGCTGAGCGGTGTGGGGGCTCGCGCGGAAGACGCCGAGGCCGGCGAGATCCGTCCGGAGGGCTCCCGCGGCCCGTCGGCCCCCGGCACCGAAGCGGCCACTCCGGCGCCTCCGCCCTCGAGTGCGGGGCAACGGGAATCGAAGGAGTGAAGCGCCCCCACCGATGGTGGGTCCGGCGCTGCGTCACGGTGGCAACGGTAGCGCTGCTCGCCGCGGGCGCCCTTCCACAAGGAGCTGGAAGCGCCGCTGACGACCGGACGAACGAGGGGCTGCTGCCGATCGGACGCTCCCTCGAGCCCGGCAGTGACGCCGAGAAGACGGTCAACTCGGATCTCGCATTCTGGGGAAATCTGGCGTTCCACGGTCGCTACGACGGCTTTCGGGTCATCGACATCTCCGACCCCGGGCGGCCGAAGGAGATGGCGAAGGTCCATTGCCCGGGAGCTCAGGGTGATGTGGCCGTGTGGAATACCCTCCTGTTCCGATCGGTGGATCGCCCGCAGACTGAGGCCGGCTGTGGCGGCGACGACACGGCGACAGGAGTGCCTGGATTCGAGGGCATCCAGATCTTCAGCGTTCGAAACCCAGCGAAACCTCGGTTGGTGGAAACCGTGCCGGTCGATTGTGGAGCGCACACGATGACGCTCGTTCCGCAGCCCGATCGCGGCCGAGTCCTCCTCTACGTCTCGTCGAGCTTTCCGGGGTTCTTTGGGCGCTCTTCCTTCGGGAATGAATGTCAATCGCGCCACGCGCGGATCCCCATCGTGGTTGTGCCGCTCGGTCGTCCCCGGGACGCTCGCGTCGTCCGGTCCTTCGCGACCGGCGGAGCGAATCACTGCCACGACATCGCTGTCCACCAGGGCGTGGATCGAGCCGTCGGAGCGTGCTGGCCGAGGGCCAACGTGTGGGACATCTCGCAGCCTCTGCACCCCAAACGTCTATTCACCTTCACCGTCGACGGCGTGGACGGGTGGCACTCCGCTTCGCTGACGTGGGACGGCCGCGTCATCGTCATGGGGTGGGAGCCCGGGGGCGGTTCGCAGCCCGAGTGTGAAGAGGACGATCCGCCTGTCGAAAGGAGTGTCTTCTTCTTCGACTTGAAGGGGAAGCGATTGGGCGAGTGGACTCTTCGCCGCTTCCAAACGACGGCCGAGAACTGCTCGATCCACAACTACAACGTGGTGTCCGTGCTCGGGCGTCGGTACGTCCTGGTGAGCGGGAATTTCCAATCGGGCACGAGCGTGGTCGACTTCAGCGACCCCGAGGAGCCACGTGAAATCGCCTTCTCAGACCCACCCCCGCTCGAGCCGACCGAACTCGGCGGCGTCTGGTCGAGCTACTGGTACAACGGCGCGATCTACGAGAGCGACATCACAGGAGGGTTGAGGATCTTCCACCCGGCCGATCCCCTGGTTCCGCAGGACATGACCCTCTTCCATTTGAATCCGCAGACCCAGCGAGATCTGGCGCCATATCAGCCGTAAGCTCCCGGGCTTGCTCCGGTCTGAGCGCCGCGTTTCGGCAGGTCAGTGGGTGTCATGGGGCAGCGTTAGCATGCGCCCATGCGCTTCAAGCCCGATCCCGAACAGTTCACGGTTCTCCAACACGAACGGGGAAGCCTGCTCGTCACGGGCGGTGCCGGGACCGGAAAGACCACCGTCCTCTGTGAGCGATTCGCCGGCCTCATCGAGCATGGCGCCGACCCCGAGCGGGTGGCGTTGGTGGTCCGGACGAAGGAAGCGAGGACCCACGCCAAACACGCGCTGGTTCGAAGGCTCGAAAAGTCCCTTCCGAGTCTTCGGGTTGTCACCATCCACGGCCTGGCGTATCAGGTCTTGACCGAACGATTCGCGTCGCTCGGTTATCGGCAACCTCCAGCGGTTTTGACCGCGTTCGACCAGTTCGCCAAGGTCCGAGAGCTCCTCGAGGCTGAGCGGGACAAGGACTGGCCGACCTACGCCAAGATGCGCCGGCTTCGGGGGTTCGCCGACGAGGTGCGCCAATTCGTCCTGCGAGCGCAAGAGGCTCTGCTCGGACCCGAGGACGTCACGGCCGACGCGCGCCCTGGCACGGCCGTCGGCTGGGAAGAGGTTGCGGGGTTCTACCGCCGGTACCTCGACGTCCTGGCCGATGAAGGAACGGTCGACTACGCCGGTCTGGTGGTGCAGGCCGCGGCGAGCGAAGGACCGCCGCCGTTCGACCATCTTTTGGTCGACGACTATCAGGAAGCGACGTTCGCCGAGGAGAAGCTTCTGGCGACGCTCGCTCCCAGCACTCTGGTCGTGGCCGGCGATCCGGAGTCGCACATCTTCTCGTTTCAGGGAACCACCGACGTCCCTCTTCGCCGGTTCGGTGAGCGGTTCGGAGCCGTGGGCACCGTTCGCCTGGAGACACCTCATCGATCACCTGCACGTGAGATGGAGGCGTGGTTCTCCGCACATACATCCGAAGAGCATTCCGCGGTGGCGCGTGAGCTTCGGCGTATCCATGTCGAGGATGAGGTTTCTTGGGGCGACCTCGCCGTGGTCGTCCGCAGGCACGGTACGCACGTGGGAGGACTTCTGCGCGCGCTGGACGACGCGGGTGTTCCGCGCTCGACCGCCGTGGGAGGGCTCTCACTCCTCTCTGAACCCGCGGTGTTCCCCTTCGCCCTTGCGCTGAGATGGGCGGCATACCCTGACGAGCGCGACGGGCTCGTCGAATCGCTGCTCACGTCGGACCTCCTCCGGCTCTCGCCCGCGGTGGCGCGCGGGTTGATCCGGATGGCAACGGCGAGCGGGGATGCACCTTCCACAGCCCTCCTCCGTCCTCGATCGGCCGGCGCCATATCGGACGACGACCTCGAGGCCCTCGCGCGCCTGAGCGCGGCGCTTCAGGCTGCCAGCGACGTCGCCGACATATCCGTCCTCGACGCGTTCCGCGTCCTTTGGAACGACCTGCCGTACGCGCGACGGTTGGTGGAAGAGGCCGAGGCGTCGCCGTCTCGATGGCGAGACCTCGACGCCGTCACCGCGTTCGGAGAGGCCGTAGCCAGGGCGAGCCAGCGAGCGGACGCGTCGGTGGCCGCGTTCCTCGAGGCGCTGCAAGCCGGGCAGGACGGGCCTGAAAGTAGTCTCGGTGAAGACCACGGCGTGGTTCGAGTCATCACTGCCCATGCGAGCGCCGGGTTGGAGTTCGACACCGTGATCGTGACCGGTGCTGTGGAAGGAAACTTTCCGAGCCTCGCACGACCGGAGCCGATGTTCGACCTCAACGTCTTGGAGCGTGCGTTGTCCCAGTCCGAGCGCAACCGGCTGCGGTTGGAAGACGAACGCCGGCTGTTCACCGTCGCAGCGACCAGAGCTCGCCGGCGAGTGCTGTTTACCGCCAGCGAACCATTCGGCGAGCACCCGAAAGTCGGCGTGCGTTCGAGGTTCCTGGCAGAGACCGGAGTGCAGTGGCGGCCTGGGCCGGAGGGAATGTTCGGAGAGCCGGTGACGCTTGCGGAAGCAGTGGCGCTGTGGCGGCGGACGCTGGCCGACCCGGCGCGACCGGTCCCGGCCCGGGTGGCCGCATTGAAGGGGCTCCTGGCGGTGGACGAGCAACCGGCGCACTGGTGGTTCCAACGAGACTGGACCGGCACCGATGAGCCGCTGCACGAAACGATCCGAACGTCCTTCTCCAAGCTCGACAAGCTGGAGAACTGCGCCCTTCAATACGTGCTGGCCGAGGAGCTCGGCCTGGAGGAAGAAGCCGGTTACTACGCGTGGGTCGGAAGCCTGGTGCACGGCCTGATCGAGGACTGCGAAAAGGGCCTCGTCCCCCGAAACCTCGAGGCGTTGGTCGCGGAGGCGGAAAGCCGGTGGCGTCCGAACCAGTTCCCATCATTCGCGGTTTCGGAAGCATTTCGGCGAACGGTGACCGAGCGGATGGTGCCCGGGTGGCTCGATTCGTACGGCGACACCGAGTCGCTTGCACGAGAGATCCACTTCTCGTTCGACTACGACGGCGCGACCGTTACCGGTTACATCGACCGGGTCGGCAAGGTCCAGACCGGCGGAAGTCAGATCACCGACTACAAGACGGGAAAGGCCAGAGCCGCCAAGCCGGACGAAAGCCTCCAGCTCGGGATCTACTACCTGGCGGTCCATCGTGCCCCGGAGCTGGCGCGGTTCCTTCCGGTCAAGGCGGTTGAACTGGCGTTCCTGAAGGAGCGACGCGACGACCGCGTTTACCGCGCGCAGTTGGGCCTCAATTCGCAGGCCCAGCAGGACTACGAGACCAAGATGTCGGAGCGCCTGAGTGATCTCATCGCTCGCGTCAAGGAGTTGCTGCGAACGGAGAACTATCGCCCCAATCCCGGCGCCGTCTGCCGCAACTGCGACTTCAAACCGTTGTGTCCTCTGTGGCCGGAGGGACGAGAGGTATTCGCCTGGGAGGGCGTGCGATGACCCGACTCGGCCGGTTGCGGCCGCGGATACACCGGTGAACGTTCCGCCGGAGATTCGCAGAGTGATGGGCGCCGACCCGACCCCCGAGCAGTGGAAAGCGATCTCCATGCCGCTCGAGCCGTACGTGGTGGTGGCCGGGGCCGGATCCGGGAAGACGTCGGTGATCGCCGCGCGCGTCGTCTACCTCGCGCTCGTCGCGCAGGGCCGGTTGGAGGCCGGCCACGATGGGCTTCTCCCGGGCAACGTGCTCTGTCTCACGTTCACCAACAAGGCGACCGAGCACCTGATGCTGATGATTCGGACCGCCCTGGCGTCGCTGGACCTCCCGGAGGGCGAAGAACCGACCATCCTCAACTACCACGGGTTCGCCGCCCAGATCCTGGAACGCCACGGGCTCCTGGCCGGGATCGAGCACGACCAGCGCATCCTCACCCAGGCGCAACGCGTGGAACTGTGCGCCAGGGTGCTCGACCAGATGTCGTTCGACCACGTCAGCGCCGAATGGCAGCCGAGCGTCATCGACAAGATCCTCAACCTGGCGGATCAGGCGGCGAACCACCGACGCGAACCCGACGAGATCATCGAGTTCGTCACCTCGCGCCTCGACGAGCTGAGCGCCTACCGGAGCGAACGGGCGTACACCGCGGCGCTGGAGCGAATCGAACTTGCCCAAGCGGTGAAGCGCTTTCAGGAGCTGAAGCGGCAGCTCGGTGTGATCGACTTCGGCGATCAGATCACCCTGGCTCTGAACGTGGTCGAACGGTTCCCCGAAGTCGCCGCGCAGTACCGCTCCCGATTCCACACACTGATCCTCGATGAGTACCAGGACACCAACGTCGCGCAAGCCAAGCTGATTCAGGGAGTGTTCGGTGGCGGGTTCCCCGTCACGGCCGTCGGTGACCCGGACCAGAGCATCTACGGCTGGCGCGGGGCGAGCCTGTTCAACCTTCTGGAGTTCAGAAATCAGTTTCCGAAGGAGAACGGGGGGCCGGCGGAACGGCTTCCGCTGTACACGAACTTCCGCTCCGGGGCTCGGATTCTCGCCGCCGCGGACCAGGTGATCCAGCCGATCCCCGAGAATCAGCGCCCCGATCCGGAAAAGCGGCTCGAGCCGTGGGGTCCGAACGGAGAAGGTGAGGTCGAGCTCGTTCGCCTCCGTGATGAGTGGAGCGAGGCATGTTGGATCGCCGACCGCATCCTGGATCTCCACGACGGCAACCCTGACGTGAACTCGTGGTCGAGCTTTGCGGTCCTGTGCCGGAAGAGCCGGCTGTTCGTGCCGCTCCAGGAGGCGTTCGCCGAAAGAAAGATTCCTGTTGAGATCGTCGGATTGGCCGGCCTGGTGAAGCTCCCCGAGGTGGTCGAGGTCCTCGCGTATGCCAGGGCAGTTGCCGATCCGAAGGCCAGCGTCAGCCTGGCCCGGATCCTCCTCGGACCGCGGTACCGGGTCGGGTTCAAGGACCTCGCTCGGGTGGCCGCGTGGGCCAAGGACAAGAACTACGACGTCCGCGGCGAGGATCGCGACGAGCCTGCGCCGTTCCTGTTCGCCGAAGCGCTGGAGCACCTCGACGAGGTGGCCGGACTCTCCGCGGAGGGACGGGAGCGACTGGAGGAATTTCGCATGGAGCTCTTCGGACTCCGGAAAGAGGCTGGCCGTCGAGTAGGAGAGTTCCTCGCCGAGATCATTCGCCGGACGGGACTGCTGTCGGAGCTCGACGCGAGCCTGGATCCTCACGTGGCGCTGGCGACGAAGCGAAACCTGGCGGCCTTCCTGGACGAGGTCCACGCTTTCTCACCGCTCGAGGGCGAGCTCACCCTTCGGGCGTTTCTCGACTACGTGCAGGCAGTCGAAGAAGCGGACCGTCCCGAATGGTCGCCCGTTCAACCGAGCGCAGAAGACACGGTCAAGGTCATGACCGTGCATCAGGCCAAAGGTCTCGAGTTCGACAACGTCTTCGTTCCCGGCTTGGCCAAGGGGTTGCTGCCCGACATGACGGTCCAGCAGAACCCCGCCGAACGAGGCCATTCGCTTGATTTCGACCTCCGCGGCGATTCGGCCATCCTTCCGAACATGGACAAGTTCAAGAAGAGCCTCAAGGCCTTCTGGTTCGCCCTTCGGGACCAGGAAGTGATCGAGGAGCGACGGACGTGTTACGTGGCGCTCACCAGGGCTCGGAAGCGGTTGTTCGCAACGGCAGCGCACTGGTACGGAGAAGGGCTCAACCGCAAGGAACCGGGGATCTTTTTCGAGGAGCTCGCCGCGTGGGGCGAGGAACGTGGACTGGCCGGCGTCGACCGTGGACCCGAAGCGTCGGAAGAGAACCCCCTCGTCGGATATCGCGAGCGGTTCGTTCGGGACTGGCCCGGACCGGCGCTCCGTGACGAAAGCGATGCGCTGTTCGCTGCGGGCTGGCGTCGAGCGGCTCTGGATGTAGCCTCGGATCGATCGATCCTCGACAAGCTCATTGATGCAATGCCTCCCGAACAACGGTCCGACTACGAAAGCGAAGCCAAACAGAACACGCTGCTTGGCGAGCATTTGCTGGAGCGTGATCGGGAGCCGCCCGCCGAGAGCGAGCCTCCCTCAACCGTCTCTGTTGCGGGGGTCATCGAGTACGCGCGGTGTCCGAAGCGGTTCTACTGGTCGGTGGTGCGGCCGCTTCCTCGGTTCAGCGGTCCGGCCGCGCGGCTTGGGACGCAACTCCATGCGTGGATCGAGCGCAAGAGCAGTGGCCAGACGTCTCTGCTCGACCTCGATGAGGCCCCGGACCTCACCGCCGAGGAGCTGGCCGGTTCACCTGGAAAATTGGAACGGCTCCAGAAAGTGTTCCTGGAGAGCCGGTTCTCCACGGCTCCGCCGCTCTACGCCGAGCGTCCGTTCCTGCTTTATCTCCAACGGTTCGTGGTAAACGGTCGGATTGACGCCATCTTCGGCGTCCCGGATGGCCCGTGGGAGGTCGTCGATTACAAGACCGGCAGTCCACCTGCAGCGGACGACCCATTGGCCGGACTCCAGCTCGATCTGTACGCGCTCGCCTGCACGGAAGTGTGGCGCAAGCGTCCGGAAGACGTTCGGCTGACGTACTTCTACCTTTCGACGGGCGAGGAGGTCACCCGTCCCGCTGGAGACCCGGCCGAGACGCGAGAGCGAGTGGTGAACGTCCTTGGCGGAATGGCCGCACGCGAATTCGCTCCAACACCAGGGCCCCAGTGCCACTGGTGCGACTTCCTGTCCTTCTGCGACGCGGGGAGGGCGTACACGGCGTCGTAGCTTCCGTTCGGCGAGGAGCGCCTTCTAGGGCGGCGCCCGGTTCTCCTCGATCACCGACCCGTCGGGTCTTCTGAACACCGGTTCGCCGTCCACCATCTCAACGCCGAACCCCTCCTCATGGACCAGATGATGGTGCCGAACGCACAGCAGCACCCCGTTGGCCAGGCAGGTCTCGCCACCGTCGGTCCAGTGCTTCACGTGGTGGACCTGGCACCATGCGGCCGGGCGGTCGCACCCCGCCCAGCGGCACCGTTTGTCCCTGGCGA
>JALYGK010000013.1 GCA_030777105.1 Actinomycetota bacterium
TGCCTACAGGGACCCACGACTCTGACGGATGGTCTTCACTCAAAGAGCTGCCAGCGAGCTCAAGGGCGCGTGCAACGTCCTCTGCCGATCCAGGGAAAAAGGCAACTCGATCGCCTCGTCCTTCAACGACGCCGAGTTGTTCGGCAGCTACGATGAGCTCGCGGACTGCAATCCCACGCCGTATTGAAGCAGCGGCCTGTACTACTTCATCCCTTGGTATGAGCCCATCGCGGGTCACCGCCAGCATCAGAGTGGCAGCGAACCGTCGCCATACATCGGATGGTCGCCCAACTGGCGCAAGAGCCTCAAAAACGGCGCGAAGCGCTACATCCGATCGTCGTCGAGCTGCGGATTCCAATACCCCACCACGTCTCCGTCAGGACTACCAAACAACTCCCACCGACTGATAAACCAGTTCCACGCCTGACACGCCGTTTCCGGAAGCTGCAGGCATCCATGGTCAGCCCCACGGTTCGCAACCATGCAGTTTGGATCGTAGATACACACGTCGTTCTCCGTAGCTCTCTGGACGATTTCGTCCAAATTTTGTTCGATAACTGTTCGGAGCCCTCCGATGGTGAATTCGCTGCCTCCATTTGGGTGTATCGCGAACGCCAGCGCATACGGAAATAGGTATTCGGACAGCGCAGTTTCTGAAAAGCCGCTATCGACAGAGAGTCCCCGTAGCACCTGGTGAGAGACGCTATGCAACAGCCGGAAAAGCAACCGCGGGCCGTATTCCGCATCCGATCGATCCGGCTCCTTCTCCGGTTCCCATGGCGGCGGAAGGCGACCGTCGTAGTCAGCCATCTTTGAAGCGAGCCATCGAGAAACACCGCCGGGTTCCTCCAAATCGTCGCGGCTGGCGGCACCATTTGCGACCAACCAACGGGCCACGCGACGAGCGTCGAGGGTGAACACCAAGGCTTCAGTCTCGGTTGGATGCGCATAGAGCAGTGTTTTCACTGCCTGCCCTCTGCCAGCGCGACCCTTGTAGGGAACGAGGTCGGATTCTCGCGGCCCAAACCCGCCCCGCGAATAGCCGACAGCAAGGTATGTGACTGGGAATTCCTTAACCAGAAAGAGGGAATCCGGATCGAACCCTTTCTCGAGCATCATGGAGCGATAGTTGACGTAGCGAGCCGACCGCCCTGCTGAAGCCGCCGTTCTCTCGAGCTCTCCCAGGGTGAGCCGAGGAAGCCGAAGCACTCGTTCGTATGTGTCGAGATTCGCCGCAAGTTGAGGACCACTCACCGTGTCCTGGAGCGGGTCAAATCCCAGTCGTTCGGTGAGTCGCTGGTGGAGGGTCTCGAAGTCCACGGGTACAAACGTTTTGCGGAGAGCACGGGCCTGATCCGTCAACCCAGCCGCCTCCATGGCGGAGATGGAGTCGACGATTTCCTGCGGGATGTTCTCGCCAGCACTGTTGACTAGTCGATCCGCCTCCTCCGGCGTCACCTCTCCAAGCCATCTGGCGATCGACGCCACGATGAATTGTGGCGATGCACGCCTGATTGTGTACTCTTCGAGCGGCGGGTTAACTAGCGTCAGGCCATTGCCAACATACGCGGACGACGCCGTATGGACCTGCGGCGCCATCATCTTGTCGTTCCACCGGCAGCTTCCCCGGTTCGGGCAGAAGGACCGAACGTCTTCGGTATTGCTGCACCGGAGGCACTCCCAACGGAAGTCCAGAAAGCGTGAAGCTCGATCGTCGAGTCTGAACGCGCCTCCGTGGCAGTTTCGGCATTCACGCGGCGGCCGCAAATCAGTCACTTCCCCGCAGGAATGGACGAAGACGTATTGGAGCTGTCGTGCACCACCGCGGTCACCGCATGAAGGACATCGCCCTGGCCATTCATTACCGGGTTGCGGGTCTGCGGCCTCCCATATCCGGCCACAGCGCGGGTTAGCACAACGCACGATTCGAGGCCATACGCGGCAAAAGACCTTCCCCGGAATGACGACCTCGTATTGGTTCTCAGCGAGAGGAACGTCGCCGGGAAACTCCGGCGCCGGATCAGCCCCGGCCTCTGTTCCCCCTGTATCTCTTCCCTCCGTCCGCCAGCGCCGTACGAGGCGCATCGCTTCTTCGATCAGATACCTTGAATCCACTACAGGTCCTTCAAACGTTTCGTCGGGTCCGTATTGGCGCACTTGCGCCGTGAATCCGCCGGTGTGGTCGAAGGTCTGGTTCGGCCGGAAGCGATAAAGGACCTGACCTCGCCCTCGCTCCATGCCCCGTGGCTCAAATTCACTCACGACCTTCTCCTTTCCTGCAGGACGTAAAAGGGCAGCCCCTCGGCGACGTCGCGAAGGGACGTCATGGGGTCATACTCGAGGCCTAGGTATTCCCCGGTCGCTCGGTAGGTCGGACGCCTCCCAACTGCCGCTCCCGCGCCAGCCCCCGCCGCTCGAAGACTAGAGACGGCGGTATCGACCTTCTCTAGGAGCTCGTCTCGTAACTCGGTAGCTCCGTCCCAGTCGGCCAGGTACGCATCTTCCAAAGCTTCCAGAAGGGCGTCCCGTTGAGCGGCGGGTAGCCCGCCTGCGTCCGCGGACCGTAAGACGCGTTGGATCCTGGTCAGGTCGTGGAGGTGAGAGGGAGCGCCTCCCGTATCCCAATAAGCTCGGTTTCCGGTCTGGAGAATCTCTGCCATTAAGACGCCGGGAAGAGTCTTTCGCGCGGCATACCGACTCCAGCGGTTTATAGCGACCGGCTCGACCATGCGGTCGAGGTATTCGTGGAATTTGGCGTGATAACGGAAATGTGAGCGGTCGCGTTCGCGTACGGGATTGAAGATCATAAACACCACGCCGAGGGCGCTCCGACCGACGCGGGACGACGCTTGAATGTACTCGGCCATGGACTTCGGCATCCCGTTGAAGACCATGACGTTGAGGCGGGCAACGTCCACTCCGTGGGAAATCATGCTTGTGGCGATGATGGCCTCGGTCTGAGCAGCCCCTTCCAGATCATCGAGCGTCGCCCGTACATCGTCGAACGATGTGTCGCCACTTAATTCCTGAACGGTGACCCCGCGGACGCCCCTTCCGCGTAGATATTCGTTGACCTGTGTGTCCATCGATCGCCGCAGCTTTCCGAAGTCGACCAGGCTCGTTACATACGTAAGGCTGACCTTGTACATATCCACGAGCTGGTCGAAACGAGCAGCGCCCACTGTGGCAAGAGGGGGAATGGCCGCCGGGCCGTCACTTTCGAGTCTTCTCACCCCCTCGTGGAACGCCTGCAGAATGCGGACTAACGACATTTCCGCCGTCATTCTGTGCGGAAGAACCCCGACGAAACGACGGAGCGGCGCGTTTCGGTCAAGTGACCAATAGAACGAACTTTCGAGCGACGGGCCCGGCAGCGGTACGACGACAGAGCGTAATCCGAAAAGGTGCTCACATTGACGATCCTCGCCTTTTATGGTCGCGGTCGTGGCGACGACTTTCATTCTCATTTCGCGTCCGTCTGTCCGCTGTCGCGCGCTCAATTGTTTCTGGATGACGGCGAGCACACCTTCGTAGTGGCCGGCGAAAGCTCCGAGTTCCTCTCTCACCATGTGGAGCTCGTCAATGATTTCCAGACTTGGAGATGCGTCATACAGCGGTGATGGGAGCGCGGAGACCGAGTCTGTCGGATGGTCCTTAGCGCGTCGCTCATGGCACTTCATGCCACGTCCGAATCCGTGAAGCGAGCATTGGCAATCGACGTCGCCGAGTAGCGCACCAAAGCGGTCGGACAGACCGATCATTGCCAGTTTGTCGATGGTCCCGAGTACGACGGCGGGAAGGTATCGGTAGAGCTCCGAATCGACGACATAGAGCGGAAGGGCCCGACCGCAGCTGCTACAAGCGTGGATGAGACGAAGGAGTGCGGGGTCGGGGGGGACGACCTCTACTGCACGTTCACCACAGTAGGGACACTCGTCGACGATCCGGTACTCTCTCCGCTTCGCTTCGTCGCTAATGAGGCGTTCGAGGAGGCCGTCGTCCCGGCTCAAGGAGTTCGGAGTATTCCCCTCTCCCACATAGAATCCGACGGAGAACGGATCCCCTGAAACGCCGCCCGCATCTCGAATCGCCTTTTCCTCCGCCACACGGACCTTTTCCGCAGCGACAATGAAGTCGAGATAACGCTGAGTTTGTTGGAGCGATAGCAGCCGCAAGGGAAACCGCGACCACGCTGTGATCCCTTGACCCTTTCCTCGGCACCGGTCGTAGAACAGCGCGCAAGCGATTAGGCCGAGCGTCGCTTCCGTCTTTCCACCGGCGGTGGGAAACCAGAGCACCGTCGCGGCGGCTGTAGGGTCGACCCCCTCGGCATCACCCCAGAGATTCGGAGCAAATTCTTCGGGGCTGAACTCCCGCCACGCGAGCGCCGGTAGTTGGCTCACGATGAAGACAAGCTGGAATAGGCGCCAGCCGCGGTATCGTCCTCGTCGCTCGCTCATTGACTCAATTGCGCGGTTGGCGAGCCTGAACGCGAGCAGGAGGCGGTTGTCCTTACGGAGCCATCGAACGCCCTCCTTGAATCTCGCAATCTCTTTCTCAAAGGCTCTTCGGTCATCTTCCTTCCGACGCGCGTGCTCGGCCAACATCCCCTCCGTCGACCAGGCAGGATCGACGAGATACGCTTCAAGGGCGGCGGATAGTTCGTCCAGAGCCGGCAACGGATCATCAATCAGGCGTGCAAATGCGGCGGCCGGATGATCGCGTGTTGGGATCCGGTAGGTCTCATGCACCGGCGCCGGAACCGTCTTGATTGCCTGGATCGATCCATCCTTTCCGTACGCAGCCGTGATCCCGCAATTCGTCGCGTAGGCGGGCAGCCTCCCGTCGTACCTATAGGCATCAGGCCCCAGATTCATTTCGATGGGGACGATGCGTCCCTTCCTTGGGCGTACTTCTAAGCCGATTCGGAATAGGAAGTGATCGCGTGCGTCGTCGTGGCGAAGCGCCTCTCCCCCTTTTCGAATAACCGAGATTGTCGGATCCTCTGAAAGGTTCTCCAGCATGACGACCACCCGCTGTCGCCCAGAGCTAACCGGCCGTGTAGCGACGGATAGGTGAGCGCGCCAACCGGGCAGGAGCGGAGAACCCGGAAGACTACGCTTCCACGCATCAAACGCTTCAGGAGATGACAGTGCTTCTCCGGGCACGTCGCGGACGTCCGGTCGCCCCGTCTGACGTCTGAACACCTCAGGATCTGCAGCTGCGCCATCGATGATCCGCTTGAACTCCGCGTTGAGAACGTCGGCTCCGACGAAGTCCACGGGCCTGTCCGGATCGAGGGTGACTTCAAGATCTG
>JALYGK010000014.1 GCA_030777105.1 Actinomycetota bacterium
GGCGCGGGATCATCTGCCTTCCGTGCGCGGCGTCGCGGCTCGATGAGCTGGATATCCCACTCATGGTGACGGCCAAGCACGGCGCGCACGAAACGGCGTTCGCCGTCTCCATCGACGCCGAGTCGACCACCACAGGGACCAGCGCCTACGACCGCGCCGCCACCGTACGCGCCGTTTGCGACCCGGCGACGCGCCCCGAGGATCTGCGGATGCCCGGCCACGTCTTCCCGCTCCGCGCTCAAGAAGGCGGCGTCCTGAAGCGGGCGGGGCACACTGAGGCCGCCGTCGACCTCGCCGTTCTGGCCGGCCTTTCCCCGGCCGGCGTGATCTGCGAGATCATGCACTCCGACGGCACCATGGCAAGGCTTCCGGAGCTCCAGCGGGTGGCGAAGGAGCACGGGCTCAAGATCATCTCGATCGCCGACCTCATCGCCTTCCGTCGACGGCGCGAAAAGCTGGTGCGAAAGGTCGCCGAGGCCACCATCCCTACGCTGTACGGCGAGTTCAAGGCGAGCGCCTACGAGAGCCTGGTAGACGACCGCGTCCACGTCGCCATGGTCCTTGGTGAAGTGGGCGACGGTGAGGGCATCCTGGTCCGGGTGCACTCGGAATGTCTGACCGGCGACGTCTTCCATTCGCTTCGGTGCGACTGCGGGACGCAGTTGGACGATGCGCTTCGAAAGATCAGCGCCGAAGGCCGCGGCGTGGTGCTCTACATCCGAGGCCACGAAGGACGGGCCATCGGTCTCACCCACAAGCTTCGGGCGTACCAGCTGCAGGACGCCGGACGGGACACGGTTGAGGCGAACCTCGAGCTCGGGCTGGAACCGGACCCCCGCGAGTACGGAATCGGGGCACAGATCCTCTACGACCTCGGCGTCCGAAGCATGCGGCTGCTGACGAACAACCCCGCCAAACGGGCCGGCCTTGAGGGATACGGGCTCTCGATCATGGAGCGCGTCCCGCTGGAGACCACGCCCACTGATCAGAACCTTTCGTACTTGAAGACGAAGCGGGAGAAGCTCGGCCACCTCCTTGACAACGTCGAGCGGGAGGAAGCGGCGCGTCCGGAGAGCGCCAAGCGATGAACGAAACGAGAGGGAGCTTCGATGCCCGGGGGCGGCGGTTCGCCATCGTCGCGGCGACCTTCAACGAGATCGTGGTCCGGCCGTTGGTGCAGGGAGCGGTTGACTGCTTCCGAGCGCACGGTGTGTCGGACGACGACGTCCACGTCGCGTGGGTCCCCGGGTCGTTCGAGATCCCCCTGGTGGCCAAGCGTCTCGCCGCGAGCGGGCTGTTCGACGGCATCGTCTGTCTCGGCGCGGTCGTCCGGGGGGAGACGGCGCACTTCGATTACGTGGCGGGCGAGGCGGCTCGGGGCATCCAAGCGGTGGCGCTGGAGACGGGCATCCCTTTGTCGTTCGGGGTGCTCACGACCGAGACGATGGAGCAGGCGCTGGACCGAGCCGGCGGGAAGCACGGGAACAAGGGGTGGGACGCCGCCATGACCTCCCTGCAAACCGTCAGCGTGCTGGATCAGCTGCCCGACAAGGAGTGAGGCTTCGATGATCGTGGACAAGCCGTGGGGGAAGGTCGTCACGTACGCGCTCAACCAGCCGTCCTCCGTCAGGCTCATCACGGTGGAGGCCGGGCAGGAAACAAGCGTGCACTACCACCAGTTAAGAGACGAGATGTGGGTGGTGCTCGACGCCGGATTGATCATCCAGATCGGGAACCGAACGCTGCAAGCACAACCCGGAGACGAGTACGTCGTTTCCGCAGAGGAGCCGCACCGCATTCAGAACAAAGGCGGCAAGCGAGGCCGCGTCCTCGAGGTCGCCTACGGCTACACCTCTGAAGACGACACGTTCAGGCTTCACGACGACTACGGCCGGCCGCTTCAACCGGAATGGTGAATGCTGTGCGCGCAGCCGTCGTTTGAGCTTCAGGACCGGTCCAGTTCGGCCGAGTGAATCATTGCTCGGGTATTTGCCCCGTGTTAGGCTGCGGCGCCGTTACGGCGTCCGGGGGAACGCAAGGAGGTTCACGGTGACGCAAGGGACCGTCAAGTGGTTCAGCAACGAAAAGGGATACGGATTCATCGCGCGAGCCGATGGTGACGACGTCTTCGTCCACTACAGCGCCATCGCCGGTGATGGTTACCGCACGTTGACCGAGGGCCAGGAAGTCGAATTCGACATCGTGGAAGGCCCGAAGGGCCAGCAGGCCGCGAACGTCAAGCCTGCCTGATCGACGGCGGTTCTCGTCACGGCCTCTCCTAGCCGCGTTTCGGATTCGAGGCTGTCGGATACCTCTCCTATACTCGGGTGAGCGAATGGTTCACGAGCTTCGTTCTTGACGGTTCCCAGGCGCCTCTCGCGCGCGGCTTCGACTCCGGGGGTGATGCGGGGTAGCCGTTGACCCGCGCGTGAACGACCGGATTCGCTCTCCGCAAGTCCGGCTGGTCGGTCCCGATGGGGCGCAGATTGGCATTGTTTCCATCCAGGACGCGATGCGCCGCGCGCAGGACCTGGACCTCGACCTGGTCGAGGTGGCGCCTCAGGCAGACCCGCCGGTGGCCAGGATCATGGACTACGGCAAGTTCAAGTACGAGCGGGACGTGCGCCAGAAAGAGGCCAGGAAGCGACAGCAGCGGGTCGAGGTCAAGGAGATCAAGATGCGCCCGAAGATCGACCCGCATGACTACGCGACGAAGAAAGGGCACGTTGAGCGCTTTTTGAAGTCGGGTGCTCGGGTGAAGGTGACCATCATGTTCCGAGGACGGGAGATGGCCCACACAGAATTGGGCCGGCGCCTCTTGGACCGCCTCTCGGGAGATCTCAAGGAACTTGCTACCGTAGAGTCCTTCCCGAAGCTGGACGGGCGCAACATGATCATGGTCATGGTGCCCGTCAAGCGGCAGCCGGCGAAGGTGACGGCCGGTGAGGGAGACTCGAAGGGATAGAACAAATGCCCAAGATGAAGACGCATCGCGGTGCGGCCAAGCGGTTCCGAATAACCGGGCGCGGCAAGGTGATGCACCGCAAGGCGACCGGCAACCACATGCTGATCAAGAAGTCGAGCAGCCGGAAGCGGCGGATCACCGGGATGGCCGAAGTCCAGGAGGAGAAAGAGACCGTCCGCCGCATGCTGGGTGGGTCTCGAAGCCCCGCCTCCAAGCGCTCGCCGGCGCCGTAAAGCCCACAGAGCATTCCCGATGCCACGAGTCAAGCGGTCCGTCCACGCGAAGAAGAAACGCCGGGAGATCCTGGCCGAGGCCAAGGGCTACTACGGCGCTCGTTCGCGGCGCCGCCGCGTAGCCAAGGAACAGGTCATGCACTCGCTGGCCTACGCGTACCGCGACCGGCGGGATCGGAAGGGGCAGTTCCGCCGGCTCTGGATCACCAGGATCAGCGCGGCTGCACGCGCCGACGGGATGACCTACTCGGCGTTCATCCGCGGGCTGCGACAGGCCGGCCTCGACCTCGATCGCAAGGTCCTCGCCGATCTGGCGGTGACCGACCCCGCCGCGTTCTCCGCGCTGGTCGAGGCGGCTCGAACCGCCCTCCAACCACCAGAGGCCAAGCCGGCGCGTCGCACTCGGGCGACCGCAGGGTAGTCTCCGGCCGGAGGACGTCCGGTCGGCTCGATGATCACTTCGATTCGGAACCGTAAGGTCGCGGGCGCGCTGCGGCTCAAGAAGCGAGCCATGCGCGAGAAGGACCGCCGGTTCCTGGTGGAGGGCGTTCAGGCGGTCCAGGAGGCGATTCGGTCCCAGGCGGCCGTCCACGACCTCTTCTATGTCGCCGGAGCCGAAGCGCGGCTGGAGGCACTTGTGCGCGAGGCTGCGGGCCGGGCGGTCCCCTGCCATTCGGTATCCGAACAAGTCATGGGGTCGTTGACCTCGACCGTCACACCGCAAGGCGTGGTCGCGGTGGCAGAGTTTCTCGACGTTCCGCTCGCGACCGTCCTTCAGGTTTCGGCGTGCATTCCGGTCCTGGTCGAGGTGAGAGACCCGGGTAACGCCGGAACGATCCTTCGGTCGGCGGATGCCTCCGGCGCCGCCGCCGTCGTCTTCACCTCTTCATCGGTTGACGTGTACAACCCGAAAACGGTCCGCGCCACGGCCGGTTCGCTCTTCCACCTCCCGGTGGTGAGAGAAGCCGACGTCTACGAAGCGGTCGGGGAGTTTCGCCGGCGCGGATTCCGGATCTACGCGGCCGACCCGGAAGGCCGTGACTCGATCTACGAGACCGATGTCACCGGCCCCGCGGCGTTCCTGTTCGGGAACGAGGCTCACGGCCTTTCGTCGGAGGTTGCCGGGCTGGCCGATGCGACGGTTCGCGTCCCCATCGCCGGAACAGCGGAATCTCTGAACCTTGCCGCGGCAGCCACCCTGGTGCTGTTCGAGTCGGCCAGGCAGCGAGCCGAAAGCCGAGCGGCTGACTCGAGTGCGCAGGCGAAGGGTGACTCGCTGGCGGACATCATCGCCGGGGCTGCTCATGACATTCGGTCTCCGCTAACGGCGCTGGGGGGCTTTGCCTCAACGCTGATGTCGCGGTGGGATCGCCTGAACGACGAGCAGCGGCTCCAGATGATCGAGGGGATCGTCCACGACGCGGCCCGGATGAACGTCATCATCACGCAGCTGGTCGACGCGGCCAGGCTGGCCACCGGTTCGCTCGGCCTGGCACCGGTCCCGACCGACTTGGATGAAGCCCTCAGGGCGATCGTCGATGAGGTGTCGAAGTGGGCCACGTTCGATGTCGAAATGAGCGAGCGCGTCGACGGCGTTCGTGCCGCGGTCGACCGAGCCCGTCTTCGAACCATCGTGTTGGCCGTCATGGAGGCGGCGAACTGGTGGGGAGAAGAAGGTGCGGTTCAGATCGAGACGGCGCCCGGACCACCGCCCACCATCCGCGTGTCGCGAACGGGGACGAGCTTGTCCCCGGATGAGGCCCAGGCGCTTCTCCGGCCGCGGGCTCCAGGCACCGGGGGAGGAAGCAAGGCTGGAATGTTCGTGGCGAAGGGCCTCGTCGAGGCGCACGGCGGCAAGCTCGAAGTCGGAGTGGAAGACGGGATCACGTTCCGGGTGACGCTGCCCACCGCTTGATGGACACCGCTGGTTGGCGGTGTCCTCTTGTACCCTCCAACCACTGTGGGAGACACGCTCGATCCGGCGGAAGCGATTCGAACGCTCGACCAAGAGCTCGAGCGGGGGAGGGAACTGGCCGCTGCCGCGGCGACCGTTGAAGAGCTCGAGCGCAGCGAGCCTGCGGTCCTCGGGCGGAAGGCGCCACTGGCGTCGGTTCAGCGCGAGCTCGGCCGGCTCGCCGGCGACGACCGGCGGAAGGTAGGTCAGCGAACCAATGAAGTCCGGGAGGAACTTCGCCGGCTCTTCGGGGAGCGAAGAGCGGAGCTCGAAGCTCAGCGAGAGGCGGAGGTCCTGGCGGCCGACCGCATCGACGTCTCGCTCCCCGGCCGGCGCCTTCGTCCGGGGTCGCTTCACCCGCTGACCCTGATCGAGTACCGAATCGTCGATATCTTCACCAGGCTCGGATACCGGGTGGTCGAGGGACCCGAGATCGAGACTGATTGGTACAACTTCGAAGCGCTGAACATCCCCGCCGACCATCCCGCTCGGACCGAAAAGGACACCGTTTACGTCGATGTGCCGGGGGAACCCGGCCTCCTGCTTCGGACGGAAACGTCGGCGGTACAGATCCGGACCATGGAGAACCAGCCGCCGCCGGTGTACGTGATCTCGCCCGGGCGCGTGTACCGGCAGGACACCCCCGACGCCACCCATTCGCCGGTGTTCCATCAGGTTGAGGCGCTCGCCGTGGACGAGGGGATATCGATGGCCGACCTCAAGGGGACGCTCGAGACCTTCGCCAAAGCGATGTTCGGCGAGGAGACCCGCGTCCGGTTCACACCCGATTACTTTCCGTTCGTCGAGCCGGGAGCCGAGATGGCGATCTCGTGCTTCGTGTGCGGCGGGGAGGGGTGCCCGACCTGCAAGTACGAAGGGTGGATCGAGCTGCTGGGCTCGGGGATGGTCCACCCCAAGGTTCTCGAGAACGTCGGCTACGACTCCGAACGGTTCACCGGTTTCGCGTTCGGCCTCGGGATCGAGCGGACCGCCATGGCGGTTCTGGGCGTGAACGACCTGCGTCTCTTTTACGAGAACGACGTCCGGTTCCTCGAGCAGTTCCAGCCGCTGGGGTAGGTAGGTCGATGAAGGTTCCTCTTTCCTGGCTTCGGGAGTTTTGCCCGACAGAGCTCTCCGCGGATGAGTTGGCCGAGATCCTCACCAGGCACGGCATTCACGTCGAGGGCGTCCTTCGGCCGTGGGAGCGGCTCTCCGGCGTGGTCGTGGCACGGGTGCTGGAGGTTCGGGACCATCCGAACTCCGACAAACTGTGCCTCGCTCGGGTGAGCTACGGGTCCGGTCAGCGCGAGCTGGTGGTCGGCGTCCGGAACATGAAGGAAGGCGACCTGGTGCCGCTGGCAGGACCTGGAGCCACCCTTCCGGCGCTTCCCGAGCCTCTGTCCGCACGGGAGATCCGCGGCGTCGTATCGGAAGGGATGCTGTGTTCTCCGCGTGAGCTCGGAATCTCCGCGGACCACAGCGGCATCCTGATCCTTCACGGCGATTTGCCCGAAGGGGGGGACGTCAAGGCGACGTTCGGCCTCGACGACGCCGTCTTCGATATCGAGGTCAAACCGAACCGTCCCGACTTGCTCTCGGTGGTCGGCGTGGCGCGGGAGGCCGCCGCGGCCACCGGAGTGCCGTTTTCGTATCCGGAGCCGAAGGTCGAAGAGGCAGACGACAAGGCGAATGACCACGCGAGCGTCGAAGTTCGCGATGCCGAACGATGCCCGCGGTACGTCGCTCGCGTGATTCGCGGCGTCTCCGTGACACCTTCACCCCTGACGGTTCAGACCCGGCTCACGGCCTCAGGGATGCGGCCGATCTCGGCGGTCGTCGACGCGACCAACTACACGATGCTCGAGACGGGGCAGCCGCTTCACCCGTTCGACCTGGATCGTCTGGAGGGCCGCGCTGTCATCGTCCGCGGCGCCAAAAAGGGTGAGCGCCTGACGACGCTCGAAGGGGCCCAGCGCGAGCTCACGGCGCAAGACCTGGTCATCGCGGACAGCGCCAAGGCCGTGGGGATTGCCGGGGTGATGGGCTCGGCTGCCGCGGAGGTCTCCAGCTCCACCGATGAGGTGTTGTTGGAGAGCGCTCATTTTGAGCGGCGCGGGATCTCACGAACCGCCCGGCGTCATGGCCTCAAGACCGAGGCATCGATGCGATTCGAACGGGGCGCCGATCCCGAGGGCGTGGCAGGCGCGGCCGACCGGGCGGCGGCGCTCATGACGCAGTGGGCCGGGGGTGAGGTCCTGTCCGGGCTCATTGAAGTCGGTGACGCTCCCACTCGCCGCCGACTCTCCGTCCGGCCGTCTCGGGCCTCCCTCATAGTGGGCAACGCCATATCGCGGGACGACATCATCGGAGCCCTTGGGCGTCTCGAACTCGAGGCGCGCACGGCGGGGGAAGCGGTCGAGGTCGAGGTTCCTGGCTACAGGGTGGACCTCGAACAGGAAATCGATCTCATCGAGGAAGTCGCCCGAGTCCAGGGATACGACACGCTCGGCTCGACGCTTCCTTCCATCAAACAGGCGGGCGGCCTGCAATCTTCTTACGCACGTCGCCGGCAGATGCGCGAAGCGCTCGTCCGCGCCGGACTGCGGGAGAGCACGTCCTTTTCCTTCGCGTCGGCCGCGGACCTGGAGCTCATGGGCCACAGTGAAGGCGACGCCATTCGGGTCATCAATCCGCTGGCCAGCGACCAGGCGTTCCTCCGGACCAGCCTTCTTCCCGGCGTCCTGCGAGCGGTTCAGCGCAACCTGGCGCGTCAGGTCGGAAGCGTCGCCCTGTTCGAAGTCGGGAGAACGTTTGGTCATGCGTACCTCGAGCAGTTGAGCCTGCCACCGCAGCCGGGGGGGACCGTCGTCCTCGAGCGCGAGCACGCCGCGTTCGTCCTGGCGGGGGCCTCGCTGTCGGCGTTCCCCGGCGAGAACCGCGGCTTCGACTTCTTCGATGCGAAGGGTGCAGTCGAATCGCTGATGGAAGCCCTGGGAGTGAAGGAATGGGGACTCGGCGGGTCGCTCGACCGCCCGTTCCATCCGGCCCGGTCGATCTCGGTGGTCGTGGGAGGGCGAGAAGCCGGCGTGGTCGGGGAGCTTCATCCTGCCCTCGCCGAAGCGCTCGACCTTCCACCGCGAACCGCGGCCGCGGAGCTCGACGTCGAAGTTCTATCCGCTCACGGCGCCGAGTCGGTGACGTATTCCGAAGTGCCGCGCTTCCCTCCGGTCCGGCGCGACCTCGCCTTCATCGTTCCCCAGGACACACCCGCCGGCGAGGTGAGACGAGCGCTGGCCGAAGCGGGGGAGGGCCTCGTCGGATCAATCGTCCTGTTCGACGTGTTCACCGGCGGCGCGATTCCACAGGGGAAGAAGAGCCTCGCCTACTCGGTCGCATTTCTCGCTCCCGACCGCACGCTGACGGACGCGGAAGCAGAGCAAGCCGTTCGGCGAATGGTTACGCGGGTGGAGCGCGACTTCGGCGGCGAACTACGGAGCTGATCCGGCCAAGGACGCGCCTTCTCCCAAATTCTCCCAGCACGGTAGGATTCGCCGACCATGGCACGGAACTTCCTCTCCATCGACGACCTCAGTCCGGAGGACCTCGCTTACCTCCTGGATCTTTCCGCCAAGGTGAAGGCGTCGCCCTCCGACTACGCGGGCCGTCTGAACGGTCTGGCCATCGCCATGGTCTTCGAGAAGCCGTCCACCAGGACCAGAGTGTCGTTCGAGGTGGCCATCGACTCTCTCGGTGCGCATCCCCTCGCCCTTTCGTCGACCGAGCTCCAGCTGGGCCGAGGTGAAACGATCGAGGACACGGGCCGCGTCCTCAGCCGCTACGTCGATGCCGTCGTCCTTCGGACATTCGAACAGGACCGTCTGGAGTCACTGGCCAGGGCCGCGGACATCCCGGTTGTCAACGCTCTGTCCGATTTCGAGCACCCATGTCAGTGTCTCGCGGATCTATTGACGATCCGCGAGCGAAAGGGCGGCTTGACGGGCGTGAAGCTCGCGTACGTCGGCGACGGAAACAACGTCGCGCAGTCGTTGCTCCTGGGAGGGGCAAAAGCGGGAATGGAGGTCCGGGTCGCCACGCCTCTCGGATACGAGCCGATTCCGCAAGTCGTGAACCGAGCGGAGGAGGTCGCCGCGCTGACGGGTGGCCGCGTAGGCGTGGGGCGCGATCCGGCCGAAGCGGCGTCGGGGGTGGATGTCCTCTACACCGACGTGTGGGCTTCGATGGGCCAGGAAGAGGAGGCGGAGGAGCGGAGCTTGGTCTTCCACGACTATCGGCTCGACGAACGGGCCGTCGAACGTGCGGCCGACGACGTCATCGTGATGCACTGCTTGCCCGCCCACCGGGGGCAGGAGATCACCGATGAAGTGATCGATGGTCCACATTCGGTCGTGTGGGACCAGGCGGAGAACCGCCTGCATTCGCAGAAGGCCCTTCTCCTTTGGCTCTTCGATAAGAGCTAGGGGCAGGGTTCGACCGTGAAGTCCTCCGTTTGCGGACCTCGGGCACAGCGCTGATCCACGAATGCGGAGACCAGCCGCCACGTCGCGTCGTTCTCTCGTTGGAACTCGAGCCGGTGTCGAATGGCCGCCACGGAGTCGTCCAGAAGACCTTCCTCGGTGATCGTGACCGTGGCCTCGGTACCGCCTTCGGGGCTGGCCTCCTGAGTGACCGTTGTGGTGAACGGTAGCGCTTCTGGCGGAGGGCCGCCGTGAACGAACTCGATCGCCGCTCGTAGCGGAGTGGTATTCCATGGGGGCCTTGTGGCGTTGATGAACGCGTTGAACTCCGTCACGGAGATCTCACCGAGGCCTCCTTCCGGCTCCGGGTAACCCGCCCAGGTCGGACTGGCGGTCGGCGCCGGCAAGCTCGGGCTCTGAACGGCGGTTGGGCGGGAATTGTCGTTCCCGCAGCCCGTCACAACCACGGCCATCGCCGCCACCAGCAGAATCGTCCACCGTCTCACGTCGCCGCACCTCCCGTCTTCGGCTGATGTCACGCAATCCTCCCACGCTGATTCTGGGCTCATCCGCGGGAAATACAATCCCCTTGTGCCGCGGGCGAACGACATCGTCGAGACCCTCCTCATTGAGTACGCCGACCTCCTGTCCATAACCGGTGGCGACCCCTTCCGCGTCCGGACCTACGAAAAAGCCGCCCGGTCGGTCGGCGGGTACCACGCGGACGTCGCCACGCTCGACGAGCACGGCCTTCAGGGCATCGCGAACGTGGGCTCCTCCACTGCGAAGAAGATCCTCGAAATCCTGGAAACCGGCTCGTTTGCGCAGCTCGACGAGCTTCGCCAGCAGGTTCCTGCCGGCGTCCGGCAGATGATGGCCATTTCGACCCTGGGGCCGAAGAAGGCCATGACGCTCTACCACGACCTCCACATCGCCTCCATCGAGGAGCTCATGGACGCCATTCACG
>JALYGK010000015.1 GCA_030777105.1 Actinomycetota bacterium
CTTCCAACGCGGGTGATGCGGGGATCGTTGGTGCCGCTTACGTCCGGACCACGTTCTCGACGTACATACATCGTTCTAAACTTGAGGATCTGAAAGATGCGGCCGTCCTCTCCTACGCGATCTTGGCGAAAGAAGATCGGCCCTGGTGAATCCCACCTCACCGCGATCGCGATTACAACCAGGAATGGAGAGGTGACGGTAAGCGCGAGCGCGGAGATCACGATGTCGAAGAGGCGCTTTCCTCTATATGGGCGCACTAGCGGAGACTCCTCCCCATCGCCTTGAATCGCTCTACGTCGGCACGAGTTGGGAACGAAAAGTATGAGCCGTCTCGCGTGTCTTGTACTGATGGGGTTATCTCGTCACTTTCGAACCCTGCAATAGCCTCAAGCACGAGATCTGCTCCCGCGTACTTGCACTTGTGAATGAGGGTATCGAGGGAATCGGAGGCTTCGATCGAGACGCGCTTCTGCAACAGAATCGGCCCCTCGTCTATCCGCGGTGAGACCACGTGCAACGTCACGCCGGTTTCCTTTTCACCATTGAGCATTGCCCAGAATGTAGGAAGCACCCCGCGGTACTGCGGGAGGAGGGCGCTATGAAGGTTTAGGCACCCTCGTTTCGGAATCGATATCAGGTCGGCCTGAAAGATCTGCGGGGACGAGACGGAGATGATCAGGTCTGGATCGAGGCGCTGAAGCTGCTTGAGGAATTTAGGGTCGTTGACGTTTTTGGGCGTGAGTGTCGGGATGCCGAACCGCGTTGCAAGTCCCCTGACCGACCTCGGGTGGCCCTGCCGCGTTACCCGGCTGAGGAAGTCGAAGATCTTGGCGGACATGACTCTTATTCCTTCGACCAAAAACTCCCACAACCCAAATACACTGATAAATCGCTTCGCTTGTGAGAGGAAGCTCGAGTTGGTGTAGATGGGTGGAACAACGACGACAGCTCGGACCTTCTCTCGGATTGTCGGCAATACGCGCCGAAAGAACGTCGGTAGGTAGATCGGTTCTTCAGGCGCTATGAAAACGACGTTCATTTCGACAATGGTCTAGATGACTTGTCGCAACAGCAGGAATGGTTCAGCGGCCTCTACGCCGGCAAGCGACCCGCACCTCCGCGCATACGTCCGAATACCGTCGTACGAGCGGGGATGCGGAAAGGCCTTCACTTCCTTGTAGTAGGTATCCTCATACATCGAGAGAGCTTCGAGCTTCTTGTCCAACGAGTCGGTTATGTCAACGAAGACATTGGGTGCGAATGTCGAACCCGGAAGCGGAGGGGCCCAGTCCGTCGATGAAGGGGTTTCATAGCAAGCCACGTTCCTCACGAACGCTCCCGGAACGGGACGTACCGCCGCCAAAGTGGCTCTAAAGGCGACTCGATGATCTTCATTCACGTCTTCGGCGAAGTGCATTAGCACCGTCTCCGGCTGAAAGCGGTTGATGCAGTCCTCGACTGCGCGGGTCAATTCGAGAAGCGGAAAGGTATCGAGGCGCTGGTCAGGAAAATCTCCGAAGACGACGTTCTCGACGCCCAAGGCTTCGCACGCTTTCATAGCGGCCTTTCGCTGAGTTTCGATATGTTCTTCAGCGCCCGCTCCTCGAGAACTGACACCATCCGTAAGGATGCATACCCATACGCGCTCTCCTCGTCCGGTGAGTCTCGCGATGGTGCCGCCAGCACCTATTGTTTCATCGTCAGGATGCGCGCTCACCACAAGCGTATTCATGGTCGGCGGGGTGCGTTCACTGTTGCCCGAGCGTCCAACTATGGCAGCATAGGGCCGTGCCGACAGAAACGAGTTGGCGCTTTGCGCTCCTCAGATGGAGGCGGTACCGGAACTACCGACGCAAGACCGTCCGGATACCTCCAGGCGCCTCTATCGCTGCAGGCAAAGGTCCGGCGAGTAAGGCGCAGCTGTCTGCCTGAGAGCGCCCCTACAACCAATATCGGCTTAGCGCGCTGAACTGCGCTCGAGTCTCGAGCTTTTCAGTTCTGTCTAGCAGCCAGCGCCTCGACGCCGCTAGCTGATCAGCCGCCGGCGGACGGCGCGAGCTCCCAGCATGACGGTGAAAGCTCCGAGACCGGCGATGACGAGCATCCCGAACGTAATACCGCCGTCGGTTTGGCGCGGGAACTCGAAGCTCTTCTTGGCCTGGCCCGGCGCCTGCTGCACCTGCTGGCTCTGGCCTGGCGGGTATTCGCAAGGCTGGCCGCTGTTGCCGGCGACGGTCCCACCCTGCGTCCCCTTACCCTGTGACTTTGCGCAGTGGGGTCCGCCGTGGTTGGCGAAAGCCGCCGGTGCGGCGAGCAAGAGGAAAGCTGTTGCTGCCAGGAGAACTGCGGCCTTCTTCATAAATCCAACCTCCTCGATGTCTTCGGGGTGGGCGGATCCCCTTCTATGGGTTACTGCACTTGCCGGAATCTAAGCAGGCTAGTGTTCGATTCCGAACCTGTCAACCCGGACCTTTACCAGTTCCAGGACGTTTTACTCCTTGCGGCTCCCTTTTTACCGCATGGAAGGAAAACGAGCGTGTGACCTGCACAAATGGGACCGAATAGTAGGCCACGCTTGCAGCGCTGCCGTACGGGCTCGGCTTCGTCAAGGGATGGTTGAGCTGGCGGGCTTTCTCGACTCTATCTCCAGGTCGTGCCGAACCATCATCGACACGAGCTCCTCGAACGTGACCCGCGGCTCCCATCCCAGGACCCGTCTCGCCTTGGATGCATCCCCCACCAGCTGGTCCACGTCGGCGGGGCGGAAGAACCGCTGATCCACGGCGACATGGCGTTCCCAGTCGTCGATTCCGACCTCGCGGAACGCCAGCTCCACGAACTCTCGAACGGAGTGCGTGCCGCCGGTGGCGATCACGTAGTCGTCCGGGTCGGGCTGCTGGAGCATCTGCCACATGGCGCGGACGTAGTCGCCGGCAAAGCCCCAGTCCCGCTTCGAGTCGAGGTTCCCCAGGCTGAGCTCGTTTTGCAGCCCGAGCTTGATTCGCGCCGCCGCGTTCGTGACCTTCCGCGTGACGAACTCCATGCCGCGCCGTGGCGATTCGTGGTTGAACAAGATTCCACTGACGGCAAAGAGGCCATACGCCTCTCGGTAGTTGACGGTGATGTGGTGCCCGAAGACTTTCGCCACGCCGTAGGGGCTCCGTGGATGGAAGGGAGTTCGCTCAGTCTGGGGAAACTCGTCGGCTGCTCCAAACATCTCGCTGGAGGACGCCTGGTAGAACCGGATCGGGTTGTTCTGGCCGCCCACCAGTCGGACCGCCTCGAGCATCCTCAGCACGCCCAGACCCGTGACGTTCGCCGTCAGCTCCGGCTGCTTGAACGAGAGCCCGACGAAGGAGATCGCCCCGAGGTTGTAAACCTCGTCCGGTTGTGAGTACTCGACCGCCGCAATAAGTGACGAGAGGTCCTGGAGGTCACCGCTGACCGTCTCGACGAACGCGAGCTCATCGCTGACCAGCTCGGCGCGCGGGTTGTGCTGCCCGGGCACCAGCCCGAAGACGTCGTACCCCTGCTCGTGGAGCAATTCGGCCAGGTACTGGCCGTCCTGACCGGTAATCCCGGTGATGAGCGCTCGGGGCATTACTCGCTTTCTCCTCGGGGTCGGTCGTCGGCATCGCCTTCCGACCGGTTGAGCACCCCGATTCTTAAGTCGTTAGTCGGGACGGCGGGATTTGAACCCGCGACCTCAGCGTCCCGAACGCTGCGCGCTACCAAACTGCGCTACGTCCCGATTGCCGGCGCAAGTGCCGACCGCACAAGTCTACGCTCACCTCCATGAGGATCGCCCAGATCTCTCCGCCGTGGTTGTCCGTTCCTCCGAGGGGGTACGGCGGCGTGGAGCTCATCGTGGCGCTTCTCGCGGACGGTCTGACGGAGCGAGGGCACGACGTGACGCTGTTCGCCACGGGCGACTCCGTCACGAAGGCGAACCTGGACTTCGTCTTCTCGACCGCTCCCGGGTCAAGAGCGATCAACGACCCGCGCTTCGAGACGGTTCACGCGCTTCACGCCTTTCGGGACACCGCCCGGTTCGATCTCTTCCATGTTCACTCGCCGTATTCGGCTCTGGCGATGGGGTCGGTTCTGGGCGTTCCCGTCGTTCACACCATCCACAACGCGTTCACGCCGGAGATGCGGATGCTGTACTCGGAGGTCGGCGACCGAGTCTGGTTCGTTGCGATCAGCGAAGCACACCGATCCCAGATGCCCGAGCTGAACTACGCCGGGGTCGTGTACAACGGCATCGACCTGGCGGCGTACCCGTTCGACGCTGAGAAGGAGAACTTCGTCCTGTTCCTGGGACGGGTCACGCAGGACAAGGGTGTGCTTCGGGCAGTCAGAGCAGCGAGGGAAGCCGGCATGCCGCTGGTGTTGGTGCTCAAGATCGCCGAGCAGGCCGAGCAGGACTACTGGCAGAACGTCGTGGTCCCGGAGCTCGGAAGAGACGTCACCGTGCTGGGCGAGATCACGACGGATGCGAAGCTGCAACTCCTTCAGGAAGCGCGCGCCGTTCTGTTCCCGATCGACTGGGAGGAGCCCTTCGGGCTGGTCATGACCGAGGCCATGGCGTGCGGAACGCCCGTCATCGCCACGCCGCGCGGTTCGGTGCCAGAGGTGATCGCCGACGGCCAGACCGGGTTCATCGTGTCGGGCGAGAACTATCCCGAGGAGGCAGCGAAGGCCATTCGTGAGCTCGACCAGATCGATCCGGCCGCGTGCCGCAAGCACGTCGAGGAGCGCTTCAGCAAGGCAACGATGGTGGAGGGCTACGAGCGAATCTTTACGGGCGTGCTGGAGTGAGCTCCAGGAGGGTCGCTTCCGGACGACACAGGAATCGGAACGGGGCGTACTTGCTGGTTCCGAGCCCGGGAGAGACGTGGAGGACCGTTCGTCCGAACCTCGAGAGCCCCATGGACAGCCGGGTCGGAATGGTGCTGTTGGTCACGAGCGCACCGACGAACGGCATTCGGACCTGCCCTCCGTGCGTGTGGCCGGCGAGGACCAGCTGGTAGCCGAGTGCCGCCAGCTCGGGCGCCGGGTCGGGAGAGTGGACGAGCGCCAGCCCGAAGGCGTCGGCGTCGTTTCTCGATGCGACGCGCAGGTCCTGCCGTTCGATGTGCGGGTCGTCCAGTCCGACCACCTCGGCGCCCACTCCGTCGAGCCGAGCTGAGGTCTTCCGGTTCTTGAGGTAGGTCCATCCGTCGGTCTCAAGCTGCGAGACGAGGTCCCCGCTTCGACCGGGCGCGGCTTTCCGGCGGCGTCGGGTGCCCCGGAAATATGCGGCGTAGTTGAGGGGCCGTGGAGCGAAGTAGTCGTTCGATCCAAGCACGAAGTACGACGCCCGCTTTCCGCGAAGCGGGCGAAGGGCGGCCACCGCCGTCTCCACGGCCGCCGGCTCGCCCAGGATGTCCCCCGTCACCACGGCGACGTCCGGCTGCGGGAGCGAGGCGAGGAAACGCTCTTTCTTCTCATCCGACGCAGTGAAGTGGAGGTCCGAGAGGTGAAGGACCGTCACCGGGCCGGAAGCATCGGGCGGGAGGATCGGAACCTCGTACCGGACCAGCCGGTACCAGCGCCGTTCGATGAAGACGCCGTAGGCGACGCAGGCAGAGCCGATCGCCACCGCGGCGGCGAAAGGCCTGAGCAGTAATCCGAGTACATTGGCCGCCGGCATGGGAGGCGATTGTAGGTGCGCGAAGAACACGGGTCGCTGAAGGAACGACTGGCCGGCGAAATGCGAGCGGCCATGAAAGAACGCGACGCCGTCAGGCTCGGAGCCCTGCGGCTGCTGACCGCGGCCGTGAAGAACCGAGAGGTGGAGCTTCGCCATCCGCTCTCGGACGAGGAGTTCATCGAGGTGGCCACCCGCGAGGTCAAGCGGCGTCGCGAGGCCATCGAGGCGTACGAGAAGGCCGGGCGCGAGGACCGAGCGTCCACCGAACGCGAGGAACAGCGGGTTCTCGAGTCGTACCTTCCCGCCGCGCTGTCCGAGGAGGACCTCGGCGCGCTCATCGATGAGGGTCTTGAAGCGACGGGGGCAAGCGGCCCCGGCGACCTTGGCAAGGTGATGGGTTTCGTGATGGGGAAGGCCAAGGGGCGCGTCGACGGGAAGGCCGTTCAGGCGAGGGTTCGGGAGCGGCTCAATCAAAAGGTCTAGATACGTTCCGCGACCCAGCGGAACGGACTAAGACCCATTCGTCCCCAAAATGGCCCCGATGGACTATTCGTCTGTCGCCCGAGCGTCCGTACGATGGCGCGTCTCATGTCCTGGCAAAAAGATGCCCGCTGCAACCAGTACGACCCGGACATGTTCTTCGACACTCACGTTCGGACGGAGCGAAGGGCGAAGGCCATCTGCTCGCGGTGTGACGTGCAATCGAAGTGCCTGGCCTTCGCACTGGAATCACGCATCGAGTTCGGCGTGTACGGGGGCCTGAACGGCAAGGAGCGCCGGGCGATGTGGCGGACGACGGAGCCCACCACCGTGCCCGAGCTCGTCTCCGCGGTTTAGCCCCTGGCCGCCGTCTCAGAAGGCGATCGCGCTGCCTCCGCCTGAGGAGAAATAGGGGTAGAGAACCCCGAATGTCAGGCCGTACAGAAGGTGCCCGACGAAGAACGCGAGGAAGTCGCGTCGCCCGAATTTCGTGACGAGCCACCCGGGCGGCGATTGCCCCTTGGAAATGTCGGGATGGAGGAGCGGCAAGGCCGCGCCGATGAAGAGGCCGCCAACGACCCAGTGAATGAGACCGCCGAGCAGCCCCCACGCCCATAGGTTGTTGCTTGCGTCGAATAGCAGGCTCAGGCCCGCCGCGTAGACGAGACCG
Source organism: Actinomycetota bacterium (assembly GCA_030777105.1). Lineage (GTDB taxonomy): Bacteria > Actinomycetota > UBA4738 > UBA4738 > UBA4738 > JALYGK01. The sequence continues at coordinate 6,846 of JALYGK010000015.1, forward strand.
ATTGCTGCGCTGATGAGCAGATGGAACGCCGTGCCGGCGAGGCCAGCGGCCGGGTTCCGAAGCCTCATCATCCTGCCCCACATGAGATGGAGGTCGAGTTTGACGTCGAGCCCGGAGACGCGCGGCACCACGGTTGCCATCTCCATCATCACGCCGCCAAACACGCCGGCGGCGGCAGCGGGCCAGAAGTCGAACTCCAAGCGCTCGCGCCGCCTATGGACGCGTCGGCGCGTCCGGTCCGGTTCGACGTTCCGTCGCTTCCTCGTCGCTTCCGGTCACGACGTCCTTCACCTTTCCGGCGGCCTGCTGGACGACCGCCCCCGAGATCATGGTCTCGTCAAGATCTTGGGTGCCGCCTTTGGGAAGGTCGAACAAGAGCCGCTCGGCATAGGGCGCGCTCCGCCCGGTCGCGTACGCGATGGTGTTCTGCGCGGTCGCCTCTCGTGCCTCGTCGACGGTCCGCTTCCCCGTAACGAGCTCGTGCACCAGGTTCATACCGAGCATGTTGGCGGCTTCGGCATCGCACCGTGCGGCGACCTCGCCCTTCGTGCGATCGACGACGATGCTGCCGTCGAAGCGCGCGATATCGGGGATCTTCTCGGGTGGCACCCGGTAGTCGATGACCTGCGTCAGGAAGTCGGTGTGCGGTGCTGGGAAGTTGTGGGCCACCGCGTCGGCTGTTAACTCGGTTCGCTTCCAGGGACCGTTGCGGTACCAAAAGAGCTTTGTCGGCGTGGCCTCGTTCGGCGGACCGTACTTGTCGAGCATCTGCCGGGCGACCTTCTTCTGCGGCTGGGGCCAGCGTTCCACGATCCGTTCCGCCTCTTCGAGCGCCACCCGTTCGCGGGTGCCGAGCTCCGTTTCGTGCTCGCCCTTGACTTTCTGGGCAATGCCGTCGGCGGCGGCACCCAGGTAGGTCGCCATGCGCTCGGCTGTTCCCAGCTCCTCCGGTTGAGTCGGTTCTTCTTTCTCACGCACTGCCCTTCACCCCTTTGGCTCGATCGGGCATGTCGACCACGCAGTTCACGCCGAATCCGGTCGAGCTCCTTCTGCCGCTGGACGCCCGGACAAGGAATTCGGCGAGTTGAGATGCGCACCCTCGTCGACTCCGACGGCATGCCGGTCGACCAGCTCGCCTCCGAGCCATCCGGTGAAGGCGCCGAGCGCGAGCCCAGCGAACGACAGGACCAACGCCACGGCTCCCGGGTCCTCCGGCGCATCGCGCCGCAGCAGCCACGAGGCGGCGAAGAGGACGAGGAGAATGACGTTGCCGACGCCGTGGGTGAGTCCCACCTTCTTCGCACGCGTCCCCGCGGGAATCGCGAACCAGTCGATCCAGCCCCACGGCGCCGCCAGAAGGCCGCCGACTATCCCGGCGGCGATCATCCACCAGGCGACGTTGGCGATCTCTCCTTCGCCAGTGACAAGGAAGATGATGTCGAAGACGACGGCGGTCACGAGCAGGCCGAGTGGGAACGGGATCAGCGTCTCGTGTAGCGCGTGCCCCAGGAACTTCGCCTTGCTCTCCATCCCGCCTCCCTTGCCGAGCGTCGTTTTCGAGCGTAGTCCTTGAACATGAACATCGCTGATGGCCACTCTGGCCCAACACCAGGCCGTCCGTAGAATCGGCTCGGTGCGCCACTCCGTTCTTCTCCTTCTCCCACTTGCGTTGACGCTCGCGCTGGAGGCCGACTCCGCGGGGGCGGCGCAGGGTTCGGAGGACGCCGGCGCGATCGTCCACGTGGTGAAGGTGCAGGGCGTCATCGATCCGGCCCTGTCGGGGTTCGTGCGGGACGTTCTGGCCGATGCCCGAACGAATTCGACGGTCGTCCTCCAGATGGACTCGCGCTGGGGCTACGACGAGCACCCGGAGGAGCTGGCCCGAGACATTCGCGATGCGCGGGTCCCGGTGGTGGCGTGGATTGGTCCGAGCGGCGCGAGGGTGGAGGGGCCGGCGATCGCGGTGGTGGGCTCGACCGCGCTGCAAGCCGTCGCGCCAGGCGCGGGAGTGGGC
>JALYGK010000016.1 GCA_030777105.1 Actinomycetota bacterium
GAGGTTTACAACCCGAAGGCCGTCATCCCTCACGCGGCGTCGCTGCGTCAGGCTTTCGCCCATTGCGCAAGATTCCCCACTGCTGCCTCCCGTAGGAGTCTGGGCCGTGTCTCAGTCCCAGTGTGGCTGGCCACGCTCTCACGCCAGCTACCCGTCGTCGCCTTGGTAGGCCGTTACCCCACCAACTAGCTGATAGGCCGCGGGCCCCTCCCAGACCGCCAGAGCTTTCCTCGCCAGGCCATGCGACCCGGCGAGAGTATCCGGCATTAGCCCCGGTTTCCCGGGGTTATTCCGGTGTCTGGGGCAGGTTACCCACGTGTTACTCACCCGTTCGCCGCTCCGTACCTCCGGGGGTTACCCCCCGAAGGCCGATCGCTCGACTTGCATGTGTTAAGCACGCCGCCAGCGTTCGTCCTGAGCCAGGATCAAACTCTCCGTAAAGAATTGATCCGGCCGGTTTGTCCGTCCGGACTTTGTTCGTACGAATCCGCGTCACTCGTTGGAACCCGGGCACGCGACAACGCGCGCCCCCGAGCCCTTCTCATGACGGGAGTGCACTGGCTTTTGGCACACTGTTCAGTTCTCAAGGTGCGGGCCGAATCTTGCCGCTTTCGGACCTCTGGAGACACAAGAAGGCCGCCGGCTGCCGCCGACGGACCCTGGCGTAACCCGAGTGTCATATCGGTTACGTCAGGCAGCCTCCTTACCCTGTTCCATTGTCAGAAAGCTGGCTCCCATTCGGGACCCTTCCCCCGGGGGGCGTCCCCCGAAGCGACCCCTATGGTACGGCGCCCGCTGACCGAGCGTCAACAAGCCGAGCTACGCGGAGACGAGCCGAACGAACTTGCGCCGCCCTATCTGAATCACCCGTCCTACCAGCGCATTCGGCTCCAGCTCCAGCGAGGGATCGGCCACCTGCTCACCGTCGATCCTTAGCCCGCCCTGCTCGATCAGCCGCCGGGCGTCGGAATTCGAATCGGCCAGCCCCAACTCAGAAAGCAAGCGCGGCAACCACACCTTTCCGCTCGACATGACTGTGGAGGGCAAGCCGACCTCGGACACATCCGCGGGAATCTCTCTTTCCCGGTGGACCTGGTCGAACCGCTGCTCCGCCGCCGCTGCTGCCGGCGACCCGTGATAGAGGCCGACCACCTCACGAGCCATTCGCCGCTTCGCCTGCACCGGGTTTCCCGCGCGCTCGGCCTGCCCCATCGCGGCTTCGACCTCACTGGACGGAAGCGAAGTACAGAGCCGCAGGTACCGCTCGATCAGTTCGTCGGGGACCCGCATCAACTTCCCGAACATCTCGTCCGGCGGATCGGTCAGTGCGACGTAGTTGTCGAAGGACTTCGACATCTTCCGGACGCCGTCGGTCCCCTCCAGGAGCGGCATGGTGAAGACGACCTGCGGCTCCTGCCCGTACTCCTTCTGGATATCCCGACCGACCAGGAGGTTGAACGTCTGGTCGGTGCCGCCCATCTCCACGTCCGCCCGGACCGCGACCGAATCCATCGCCTGCATCAGCGGATAGAGGAACTCCACCACGCTGATCGGCCTCCCTTCCCGGTATCTGGCTTGGAAGTCGTCCCGCTCGAGCATTCTGGCCACGGTGTAGGAAGACGTGAGTCGCAACACGTCAGCCATCGACAACGCTTCAAGCCACTCCGAATTGCGCCTCACCTCCGCGCGATCCATGTCGAGCACGAGTTCGGCCTGATCCAGATACGTTCGAGCGTTCGCTTCGATCTCCTCTTCGGAGAGGAACGGCCGGGTCTCCGACTGCCCGGAAGGATCGCCGACTCTCCCGGTGAAGTCGCCAATGATCAGAACGGCGGCGTGTCCAAGGTCCTGGAACTGGCGGAGCTTCCGCAACACCACCGCGTGGCCAAGATGGAGGTCGGGCCGCGATGGATCGATGCCGAGCTTCACTCGAAGCGGCCGGGCATCCTGCTTCGATCGCCGAAGCCGATCCTCCAACTCCTGGGCACGAATGACGGTCGCGGCGTTCGCGAGGAGACCGCCGATATCCACGCCGGGACCATCGCCTGAGGTCATCGCGGCGGATGCTAACAGGGCCCATTACAGGGCCCCATTCCCACCCATCAGCCCTCATTCGGCACCAGAAACCTGTCGAAAACATGAGTAACCGAGCGCGTTCTTGACGCCCAAAGAGGCTCGACATGAGATCCAGCCCTCAAGCCCGAACCAAACTGCTGTTGATCACCGTCGGGGCGGCCGTCGCGGTCCTTTCGTCCGCGTGCAGCCTTCCTCGTCTTCCTGAGGAGTCGCCACGCATCCCTCCGCTCCCGCAGACCTCGATGCTGTTCGACGCCGACGGCCGCCGCATCACGACGCTTCATGCTGGTGAGAACCGAATCCTCATTCCCGTCACCGACATGGCACGGCCTCTTCGCCAAGCCGTCATCGCCGCCGAGGATGAGCGCTTCTACCACCACCACGGCGTGGACGCCAAGGCGATCATCCGAGCGGGACTGAAGAACGCCGCTCGAGGCGAGGTGGTCGAGGGCGGCTCGACCATTACGCAGCAGCTCGTCAAGAACACCATCACGGGAAGCGCCCGAACGTTCGGGCGGAAGATCCGGGAGGCGCGGCTTGCATATCGCCTGGAAGACCGCTACTCGAAGACCGAAATCCTGGAGATGTACCTCAACACCGTCTACTTCGGCCAGGGCGCCTACGGGGTGCAAGCGGCCGCGAAGACCTACTTCTCGAGGCCGGCCAACGAAGTGTCGCTCCCGCAGGCGGCGTTGCTGGCCGGGCTCATCGCGGCGCCATCGCGCCTTGATCCGGTCTTTCACCCGAGAGCAGCACGCGAGCGCCGCAACTACGTCCTCCGGCGAATGCGCTCCATCGGGATGATCTCCAAAGCCGAGTTTCGGCGCGCAATAAAGACGAAGGTCGACCTCGACCTCGCGCACGAAAGGGAGTACCCCGCCCCGTATTTCGTCGACCACGTCAAGCGGTGGTTCCTGAACAGCCCGCGGTTCGGACCCAACTTCGAGGTCCGCTACCGTCGACTGTTCGAAGGTGGACTTCGCATCCACACGACGCTCGATCTGGATCTGCAAAGGGACGCCGAACGCGCGGTCGAGATGGTCTTGACAGAGAAACCCGATCCGTACGCCGCCATGACCGTTCTCGACCCCCGAACCGGGGCGATCAAGGCGATGGTCGGCGGACGCGATTACTTCTCGAAGAAGGATCCTTTCGCCAAGATCAATTTGGCTACAGGAGGAACCACCGGCCGGCAAGCCGGTTCGGCGTTCAAGCCGTTCGCGCTGGTCGCGGCTCTGGCCCAGGGCATCTCACCGGATCGCGTCTATCGCGCTCCGCCCGCGCTCACGTTCCAACTGCCGCCCGGCTCGGACCCGCCGACATGGCCGGTTCGAAATTACGACGGGTGGTCCGGGGGTTCCATGACGCTCCAGGAAGCGACCATCAACTCGGTCAACACCGTCTACGCCCAGCTGATCATGGACATCGGACCGGACGCCGTGGTCCGGACGGCCCGGAGCATGGGCATTACCTCCGACCTCGCCGCGGTGCCGTCGGCCGTCCTCGGGGCGAACGAGGTCAACACCCTCGAGATGGCGTCCGCGTACGGGACGCTGGCCATGCTCGGCGAGCATGCCCGCCCCCGGGTGGTCACCAAGATCGCGGACTCCCGCGGACGCGTCGTCTACGAACCCGACACCGAGCGGAAGCGGGTTCTCCTCCCTGGCGTCGCGTGGATCGCGAACCAGATCCTCCAGAAGGTGGTGCAGCGAGGCACGGCGACGCAGGCGAGAATCGGCCGCCCCGCCGCGGGGAAGACCGGAACAGCCCAGGAGTGGCGGGACGCCTGGTTCGTCGGCTACATCCCGCAGCTTGTCGGAGCGGTGTGGGTCGGGTATCCGGAGCGCCAAATCTCCATGGTGTATCCACATGTTCGGTTGAGCCGAATCACGGGCGGTTCATGGCCGGCTCAGATCTGGCGCGCGTTCATGGTCCGCGCCACCCAGCGGATGCCGGTCGAGCACTGGCGGATGCCCGAGATCGACTACGTCTCCGTGAAGATCGACGTGACACGGGGATGCGTGGCGAATCCCTACACGCTCCACACGGACATTCGGGTCCGATGGTTCATGCGCGGGACGGAACCAACCAAGGTGTGCACCGAGCCAAGCGGCCCGCAAGTGATTCCCGTACCGTCGGTGATCGGCATGACGGAAGCCGAAGCCCGCGAAACCCTCGAGCGCTACACGTTCGACGTCTCGATCGAGACCGAAATGGTCGATGGCGCCGACCCCGGAACGGTCGTCTCTCAGGTGCCGGCGCCCGGCGTGTCCGCACTCCAGGAGCGTTCCGTCCTTGTCACCGTGGCCGCGGCACCGACGGTCCGCAAATGGATGGGGCCATCGCCAACGCCTTCGCCGGCCTCCTCACCGTCGGCTTCGTCCACTCGCTCCCCGTAGCGTTCGCTGCGGCGGCGTGCGGACCCGGGAGACGTGCGGGTTCCCGACTTCGTAGAGGCGCCACGGTCGGTCCGTCGCCGACCGAATGCCGATCCGAGGACCCTCCGCAACCAGAGAACGCAGGGAAGGCTTGCCGGCGGCGATGAACATCTCGTCGCCCCGGACGAGATCGATGCCGTTCTGCCCCCGTCCGATCCGGAACGCTTGTGTGAGCCGGCCGGGCCCCGAGCACAGGAGGCGATCGTCACGAACCGCTCGATGCCTCCGCATCAATTCGATGCCCTCGACCGGTTCGACCGCTCGAAGGAGCACGGCACTCCCCTCACCGTTCCGTCCGGTGACGACGTTCATGCAGAAGTGCATGCCGTACGTGAAATAGACGTAGAGATGACCCGGCGGCCCGAACATGACTTCAGTCCGGGGCGTTAGCCCGCGGAAGGAATGGCTGGCAGGGTCATCCTCTTGATACGCCTCTGCCTCGACGATCCGTCCCACGACAGTCCCCTCGGGAAGCCGCCGAACCAAGAGGCGGCCGAGAAGGTCCCGAGCAACCGTGGTCGCCGGCCGGGCATAGAAAGACCGAGGCAGCGGGCGAAGCGTCGCCGGCGAGCTCAGCGCCTCCCCTTCTGAAGGAACTTGCGGACCTTCGACAGCGACCAGGTGTTGATCACGTCGTCCTTGGTCAGCCACCCGCGCTGTGCCGTCCCGACCCCGTACCGCATGAACGGCAAATGCACCGTGGAATGTGAATCGGTGTCGACGGCGAACTTGGCGCCGTGGCGCTTGGCCCACATGATGTGCTCGTCGCGTAGGTCGAGCCTGTCCGGGAACGCGTTCACCTCGAGCGCGGTGCCGGTTCGGGCGGCCGCGGCGAACACTTCGTCCAGGTCGAACTCGAGCGGTGCCCGGCCGCCGATCTGTCGCCCCGTGGGATGCCCGATGACGTTGACGTGGGGGTTCTCGCAGGCTCGAACGATGCGGCGGGTCATCTCGTCCTTCGTCTGGCTGAAATGCGAGTGCACGGAGGCGATGCAAATATCGAAGCCGTCCAGGAAGTCCGGTCCCCAATCCACTCCGCCGTCCGGGTCGATGTTCAGCTCCGTCCCATGCAGGAGAACCATGTCGCCTTTCGCCGCGAGCTTCCGGAGCTGTTCCCGCTGCGCCAGCATCTTCTCGTCGGTCATGCGCTGCATGTACAGATTGGGCGCGTGGTCGGTCACCGCGTAATACACGTAGCCGCGGGTTCGTGCCGTCGAAATCATCTGGTCCAGCGGTGCCAGGCCGTCGGTGAGGTTCGTGTGGGTGTGGAGGTCGCCCTTCACGTCCTTCAGCTCGACGAGCTTCGGCAAGGTGCCTTCTCTTGCCGCCTCCACCTCGCCACGGTCCTCGCGCAACGAGGGAGGGATCCAGGGCAGGCCGAGGCGCTCATAGACCTCCTCCTCACTCCGAGCCACGATGAGCTCTTCGGTCTTGGCATCGAACAGACCGTACTCACTGAGCTTCAGGCCCTTCCGGACGGCGATCTCGCGAATCCGAATGTTGTGCGCCTTTGAGCCGGTGAAGTACTGAAGCGCCGCTCCCCACACGTCGGGGGCGATGACCCGAAGATCGACCTGCAGACCCTTCGTAGTGCGAATGGAAGCTTTGGTGTCACCCCGTGCAATGACGCGCTCGACGTATGAGAGCTTGGTGAACGCGTCCATGACCGGATCGGGCCTCTTCGCCGCGACCAGGATGTCAATGTCGCCGATGGTTTCCGCCATCCTCCGCAGCGAGCCGGCATACGTAACCTTGGAGCAGCCCTTGATGTCCGAAAGCTCGCCGACAATTTCCTCGGCCAGGTCCATGGCCACACCGAGCTGAACCCGGTCGCCGGCCTGCTGCATGAGCTCGATGCCGCGGAGGATGTTCTCCTCGGTCTTTGGGCCAAACCCCTTGATTCCGCGAAG
>JALYGK010000017.1 GCA_030777105.1 Actinomycetota bacterium
GAAAGGATTCCTCCGTTTCGATTGACCTCGCCACGACCGAGATGTAGAACTCGCTGTCAAGAACCAAGTTTAGAAAGTAGGTCGCCACCGGAGACGGGCCCGCCCGTCTCAGGGAGCGCCGAGCAAGGAGGCTCGGAGATGGCTCCTGCCATCCGCTTGTTCTGGCTTGTCCCAGTTATCGCGATCGTCGTTGTTGCAGGAAATCTTACGGTCGCACGTCGCCGGGAAGGAAGGGGGCGAGATGCAGCTCGGACCATTTGATGCACTAAAGACGTATCGCTACCTACGGATCGGAATCGTTTGCGCCGTCGTCCTTCTGGCCGCCTCGATCGGGATCGAGGCTGTCAAGGCTGGCTGTTTGCAGACCTCGATCAGCGCGTATTACTACACGCCCGTCAGAGCGATCTTCGTCGGCTCCTTGTTCGCGATCGGGCTGGCACTGATTGTTTTCAAGGGCCGAGGCTCGAGGGACGACTTCCTCCTGAACCTGGCGGGGATGCTCGCCCCAGTTGTAGCCGTCGCACCGACCACCGATGTAGGACGGTGCTATTCATTCCCGCCGAATCCGCTTCCGCTCGAAGGCGATTCGCTCGCCCAATGGGTTGTGACCAACATCGACAATAACTTTCGCGCGCTGTTGATTGTGGGTGGAGTAGGGCTAGGCGTGGCGATCATCACGTGGTTTGTGACGCGGAATGACCCACAAAGGGCCGCGGAGAACCAGCGCGGGACTGTCGCAGCAATGGCCGGAACCGCGGTGGTGTTGCTCTTAGCGTGGTGGCTCCTCGAGAGGTGGGACGACTTCTACACGCTGGCACACGGCTACGCCGCCGCCCTGATGTTCGCTTTTCTCGCCGCGGCGATCTTGTCCAATGCTTGGGAGGAGAGGAACACGCGCCGACGGGTGCTCACAAGGACCTACGTCGCAATAGGGCTTCTAATGATCGCTGGAGTCGTCTTCCCGGCGCTCCGTCTCTTCGACGAGCACGTAGTCTTTGCCCTTGAGGCGTACGAGATCACATGGTTCGCCGTTTATTGGCTTATCCAGACCGTCGAGAACTGGGATGAAGAGGTCGCCGCTCCTTAAGCACTACTTTCCCAGTGTCCGGGCCCCCCTTTATCTGGTCCACCTTCAACGTCCGTACTGGCTTCCCCTGAGAGCTACATGCTCGCGCACATCTCGCTCGACGCGGTGATCGAGGCGCTGCCCGAGGACGGTCTCGCTTACGGTCCTGAGCGAATCCCTGTCGCCTTGATGCTCGCCGGCCGTTACGTGAAGCGCAGGAGTTCATTGAGCGCGAACTGGCCAAGATCCCGGACGACGTGGATCCCCGAAACGAATGGGCGGTCAACTACCGGGAATTCGCTCGCCGGTTCCGTCAGGAGTTCCGCGCGCTCTCCTCGTAAGCCAAGGATGGTGCTGTGGTCGATTCTCTCTTGCGTCGTCGCGGTCGAGCGCACAGCGACCAGGAAGCGTCAGGGGAGGGGGGTGAGGAATCAGGGAGGAATTGAGGAATCGTCTCGCCGTGTATTGAGTGCGTTGTGACGGTTCAAATTGAACCGAGCGCGATTCGCGTTTGACCCCCCGAGGATGACGTCGTGCCACATACGTGCCACATGAGGGAAGCCTCGGGGACTGGTACCCCAACTGGTACCCCTCGAGGTTGGAAATTGACGAGAACTGGCAAGTCGAAGTAAGAAGGATCAGCGCTGGTCAGTGGGCTTGTCCGGCCCGTCCTTCCTGGTAGATGGCTTCCCTGTTAGCGGGCTCATAATCCGTCGGTCGCAGGTTCGAATCCAGCCCGCCCCACCCGGAATCGGGCTGCTCAGAGCCCGACGGTCAAGGTCTTACGTTGTCTGAGCTGCATTCAGGCGAGCGAGCATCTTGCTCTGTTCCTCGGCCGTCCGCTCTAGGACGTCGAGGCTGTGCCGGAGTTCCTTGGTCCGCTCCGCCACCTTCTCTTCGAGGATTGACTGCTGCTGTCGAAGCCGAAGATATAACGAACGAGTCTCCAGAAGGTTCCGAATCCGTAGCGTCACCTCATGCTGATCGAGCGGCTTGGTGAGGAAGTCGTTCGCTCCCATTGACAGCGCCATGTTCCGTGCATCGCTCGTCATGTCAGCCGTGAGGACCAGAATCGGGAGGTATGAGCCTTCCGCAAGTCCCTTCCTGAGCTCACTCATCACCTGGAAGCCGTCCATCCGCGGCATCATGAGGTCCAAGAGGATGAGGTCCGGTTCGAAGTCTGCATAAAGGCGCGCTACGAGCCGGGGATCTGTGGTGCTCGTGACGTTGGTATATCCGTCTCTCCTTAAGATTCCTTCCAGAAGTCGAACGTTCGTGTGCTCGTCGTCGACGATCAGAATCCTCGCCGCAGTCAATGGGTCACTCGGTAGCACGGTCTGACCTCCTTCGTCGGTTCATACGTGGGCAATAGAGGTTTCGTCTCGTCGGCTACGTCCCTGTAGAGGTGGTGCAGGGCGATGGAAAGCAACTACCGACCCACCAAGTGGCGCCCTGGAACGAAGACCCGAAAGGAAGCACCCCCGCCAGGTCGCTCTTCCACCCAGGCCCTGCCGCCATGCAGTTGGGCGAACCGTGACACCAGCGACAGCCCGATCCCGATGCCGGGAGCATGCTCGATGCGCTGCTCCCCATGCTCGAATGGCTCGAAGACGGTTGCCCTCAAATGTTCAGGAAGCCCTGGTCCCGCATCCTCCACCGCGATGACCAAGCCCTCGCCTTCTTGCCACGCTTTGACCCAGACCGGCGTACCGGGAGGGGTGTGGCGCGCCGCGTTGGTGAGGAGGTTATCGAGAATGCGTTCTAGCTTCGGCGCGTCGACGTTGAACATTAGCCGTTCGGCTTCGACCTCAACATGATGTTCCTTCGTTGCGTCGGACTGAGCGACAACGCTGTCGATCAGGTCCCGAAGATCAGTCGGCAAACGCATCGGTTCCATAACTCCCCTGCTCAGGCGATCGACGTCCAGCAGATCCGCAAGGAGCCGACTCAGCTTTTTCGCATTGGTGGCGATGGCCTCAACGAGTTGTTGTCGCTCCTCAGAGCTCACGCTCGAGCCGATCTGTTCGAGCGTCAAAGCACCGCCCAACACCGACGTCAACGGAGTCCGCAGCTCATGCGAAACGGCCGTAAGGAATGTGTTTTTCATCTCGTCGAGCGCCCGGAGCCTGCGGGCCGCTTCACGCTCGGCCCCAAGAGCCAGCTCGAGTTCGACGGTTCGTTCGCGAACTCGGTCTTCGAGCTCTTCGTTGTGCCTCCGAAGCCCTAGGTGGAGTTCCCGGAGCTCCAGCATGTTTCGAATCCTGAGTA
>JALYGK010000018.1 GCA_030777105.1 Actinomycetota bacterium
CGCGGGGCGCGACTCCTCAAATCACGCGGCTACCGCTACATCAAGCTCGGGTCGTGGTGGAAGGCGACGTCCAGTGACCCGTACGCGGACAAGAACTTCAAGTACTCGCGGCCCGACAAAGTGAACGCGTACGCCGAACAGCATGGGCTCAGCCGGCGAGAGCGATTTCGAATGGGCGAGTACCTGCATCGGTATTGGCAGTACCGCCAGTTGCGTGAGGTGATCCCAGAGATGGATGGCCCGAAGTTCGTGTGGGTTCACATTCTGTGCCCCCACGAGCCGTGGGTCAGTGGCGGCGACGGGCGGTTCATGTCGAACAACCCGGTGGCTCGAAGGTTTTTCGATCGCGCGCGGCCGCTGCACGACAGCACGAAAGAGAACTTCGTTGAGCAGGTGAAGTGGACCAACGCGCAGCTGATGAAGCTGGTGAACAAGCTGCTCCGAGGCCCCGTGTCGGAGCGTCCGGTCATCGTGATCCAAGCGGACGAAGGACCGTATACCGGACTGGTCCCCGAGAACGCGACGAAGGTCAGCATCAAGAAGCTGAAGCAGAAGATGTTCGTGATGAACGCGTTCTACCTTCCGGGCGTCTCCAAACCGCCTCTGTATCCAACGTTCAGCAGCGTCAACACGTTTCGGGTGATCTTCAACGAGTACTTCGGAACAGACTATCCGCTCCTGACCGACCGGAGCTTCGTGTTCATCTATCGCCACCTCTACAAGTTCCTCGACGTGACAGAACTCGTAACCGAGTAGCTTTCGGCAAGATACCAATGCGAGCACCGTCGTTGTCTTGGCTCAAGCGCTGGCTCATGAAGCCGCCGGTGATCCACCCGCTTCTGATGGCGGCGTTCCCCATCCTGTTCCTCTTCGCCCGCAACCTCGAAGAGGACGTGGTGCTCTCAGAGCTGACGCCGCCCCTTGTGCTGACCCTTGCGTGTGTTGTCATCGTCATGGCGGCGGGCTGGCTGCTCGTTCGAGACCTCAAGCCGGTTGGTGTGGTGGTGTCCGCATGGACGCTTCTCTTCTTCTCCTACGGGCACGTCGCAGAAGGGCTCCGGGGCAGGCGGGTGGTCGCGATCGAGGTCGGCCGCGACGCCTATCTGCTCGCCCTCTGGGCCGTGCTCGGTGCAGCGACCGTGGGAGTCGTGTTCCTGGTTCGAAAACGACTGACCCCGCTCACTCGAGGGCTGAACGTTGTCGCGGCGGCCTTGGTCGTTCTGAACGTCGTTCCGATCGCCATGTATCGAGCTCCCGCTGCGGCCGCGGCGGCGTCTCGGCCGGGCGGAACCGCGCCCGACGGCGCCATGCCGGCGCAGAACCGAAGCCTTCCCGACATCTACTACATCGTGCCGGACCGCTACGGCGCCTCCACGATGCACCGGCGCACGTACGGCATCGATACGCGACCGTTCATCGATTTCCTGAAGAGCAAGGGGTTCTACGTCGCGTCGGAGAGCTTCGCGAACTACGGCTCGACTCATCAGTCGCTCGCGGCCTCGCTCAACATGCAGTACCTCCATACGCTTCTCGGTAAGCGAACGATCCCCAGGAAGCCGCTCGTCTACCGGGCGCTTCACAACCCAGCCGTCGTCCGGTTCCTCAAATCCCTTGGATACCGCTACGTGCTGTCGAGCGCGTATCGACCGATGAGGAGCGACCCTGCAGCGGACGTTCGCGTTGGAGGCGGAGACCTCGCCGGCTTCTCACACATCCTGTATTCGACGACCGTGCTACCGGCCCTTTCGCGAGTGTTCGGCTTCGCCGAAGAGGACCTCGACCCTCGCCGTAAGCACTGGCGAAGAACGTTGTCCCAGTTCGACCAGGTCGCCCGAAGCACGAGGTCGAGACGACCGCAGTTCGTGGTGGCGCACCTCCTCCTCCCCCACGAGCCGTACGTATTCGACCGAAACGGCAATTTCGTTTCCGAAGAGAACGAGCTAGGGAAGTCGTGGCACGTCCGGTACGCCGATCAGGTCATCTACACGAACCGGAAGCTCCGAGAGCTGATCAACGTGCTGCTCGCCGACAAGGAGGACCCACCCATCATCATCCTCCAGGCGGACGAAGGGCAGTGGCCACTCCGTTACTGGGACCGCTCCGATGAGTTCAACTACGAAACGGCATCGCGGACGGAGCTGCTCGACAAGTTCCAGATCATCAACGCGTATTACCTGCCGGGCGTTCGCCGCACACGCCTCTATCCCTCGATCACGCCGGTGAACTCGTTTCGGCTGATCTTCAACCACTATTTCGATGCCGGCTTCCGACTACTTCCCGACAAGGCATACGGCCGCAAGCTAAATCCCGTCTACCACTTCGTCGAGATCACACAGCTGCTGCGCGGGCCGCGAAAGGCGTAGCCGTTTTCGCGGCCAGCCGGCTTCGCGTTACCTGTTTCGTCGAGCCACGTAGTCTCGAATGACGAACTCCCCCAGGCCCTCTCCCGCCGTCTGGAAGACCCGCCCGCTGGTCAGCCGGGCCAGCCGCTCCATGAAGCGGGCCAGACCCGGCGAATCCTCCAGCATGAAAACGTTGAGCGTCACGCCGGCCTTCGCCAGTCGCATCGCTTCGGAGAGCGTCAGGCGGATCGTTTCGGGAACCGGCGGCCACGAGAAGAACACCTCCTCGCCTTCGAGGTGAGCCGTTGGCTCACCGTCGGTGACCATGATCACCTGCTTCGTGGCACGAGGATGTTGCGCCAGCAATCGCCCTGCCAGGTTGAACGCGTGCTGCATGTTCGTCCCGTAGACCCGTTCCCAACCTGCGGAGGTGAGGTCCTCGGGATCCATCCGCCGCGCGTAATCCGAAAACCCGATCATGTACAGGCTGTCGCGTGGATAGCGCCCTTCGATCAACGCGTGGAGCGCCAGCGCCATCTTCTTCGCCGGCACCCAGTGGCCACGCAGGGGCATCGAGAAGGAGAGGTCCAGCAGGAGCGCTGTTGCTGCTTCCGTCCGAGTCTCGGCTTCGACCAGCTCGAAGTCATTGGGCCGGATTCTCGGCCGACGCGAAGGGCCCTCTCGCAGGACGGCGTTGAAGACGGTCCGCTGCACCGCGATCTGGCCGCTTTCTCCGAAGCTCCACGGCCGAGTGCCGCCGGTCGCTTCCGCCAGTCCACCGGCGTTCCGAGCAACGTGTGTCCCCTCGCGATCGCGGTGCAGTCGTTCGAACACCCGAACCAGCACGCGTTCGCCGAGCTTGCGCGCGCCGCGTGGGGTGACCTGGAGCCGCCCACCGGCTCGGGTGATCAGACCGGCATCTTCCAGCGCTCGTTCGACTTCCTTCAACCGGCGCAGATCCCTGACCGCGTCCTCACCGAGCGTCCTCCGAAGCTTGTCCTCGTCGACGTCCTCCAGCGACGCGCCCGCATAGTCGGCACGCATCGACCGGTCGAGCTGCTCGTAGTCTGAGATGCGCTCGAGCGCGTCGACCGTTGCCTGCATCGGCGCGGCCTCTTCCCCGCCCGCAAGCGCCGGGTCATCCCACGGCAGCTGCGGAAACATGTCGGACAGCGCTCCGGCCAGTCGATCGACTTCGAAGGCGAGATCCAGGTCCTCCAGGACCGAACGAGCCAGCGCCTCCAGCTCCGCCCGCTGTTCGTCCGAGAGCGAGGCCATGAGTCGCGAGAGCGCCGCCATTCGCCGCGCCATCCCCTCCAGCAGCTCGTCGAGCGAACGCGGGTTGTCTGGGAAGAAACCCCCGTACCGCTGCATGAACCCGTCGAAGTCGTACGCGTCACCCCGGCCCCGCGCGTGGATCATCCCGTTTAACTCGGCCAGCATGTCCTTGAACCGCTGCAGCTCATCGGGCGACATGTTCCGGAGACCTTCGGCGAGGTTTCGGAAGTAGGAACCCATGACCTGGTCCTTGAGCCAGCTCATCAATTCGTCGAACTTCTGTTGCGCGGCGCCGTCGACGAACCGGTAGTCCTTGAGCTCCCCGATGGCCCCCGCGGGGTCGGAAGGAAGTGAGTCCAGAAACTGCTCGCGAAGGCGCGCGTCGTCTTCCGCCTTGAACGAAAGCGCGGTTCGTTCGAACTCGAGGATTTCGTCGAGACGTTCCTGCACTTCTTGGAGCGGACCCTCCAGGTTCAGGCGCTCCTGCTCGCGGGCGCGTGCCTGCCGCAGCCGCGCGCGGAGCGCGTCCAACCCCGAGAGGCGTCCGCGCATCCCCTGGCGAAGAAGCCGGGACAGCGCCCGGTCGACACCGTCGCCGCCCAGGAGGTCCTCCGACATCGCCTCCAGTACCTCACCGGTGGAGACGTCCGGTCCGAATGGGTCCTGGGTGCCATCCCAGCGGGAGTAGCGGACTCGCACCCCGCGAGCGTACCCGGTCGGCGGACGGCCCCACCGTTCGCGTCAGTGCGTTGGAGCTTCGGTCAGCTCGCGCATCCGCCGGGCGATTCCGCGAAGGATGTTGCGCGCAATGAAGGGGACGTCGATCAGAAGGCTCCGGAAGTCCTCCCCCTCCACCTTGTAAACCACCATTGGGGTTTCGGCCGTGACCGTCGCCGTCCTCGGGCCAGGATCCAACAGCGCGGTCTCGCCGAAGAACTCTCCCGAGCCAAGTGTCGCCACGCGCTCCCCCCGGACGGTGACCGCGGCCTCACCCTCGGCGATGATGAAGAACTCCTTGCTCCGGTCCCCTTCCTTCGTCAGGGACTGTCCTGCCGGGACCTCGACCCGGTTCGCCAGGGCCGCGATCCTCTTGATCTCCTGCTTGGTGCAGGCGGAGAACATCGGAACGTCTGCAATCAGTTCAAGCTTGTCTGAGGCCATCCGATCCTCCTGCGGGCCGCGCGGACGGCCGGATTCTACTTCAGGGAAGGCCGAGGCCCGTGGTCAACGCCCGCAGGGTGAGCCCGAAGACGACGAACCCGGCGATGGCGAAGACGCGCGGAGGGTCTCGGGGATCCTCCAGTTCGCGGGCGATGACGTGCGCGGCGACCAGAACGAGAGCGGGGAACACCGCGCCGTACGCGTAGTGGAGGATCGGACGCCCCCGTCCGGCCGCGAGCAGCACAAGGCCCGAGAGCAGCTGGAGGATCACGACCACCTGAAGAACGGCGAGGAGGCGCCAGTACCATCGCGTCGGATCTCGCTTGACCACAAACGCCCCCAAACCCCACAGCGAAAGCAACAGAAAGCCGCCGACGACGCCGAACCCGATAACTCGATGGACGGTGGACATGAAGGGGAGCACGAGCCTAACAATCAGGCTCACGCAAGGCCTGCGTTACCGCGAGCGGGTGATTCCCTCGTACCGGTAGCCGCCGACCCGTCCGGTCGCGTCCCGATTGAGCCGGCGGGAGAGGTGCAGTCCTTCCAGCGCGAACTCGAGCGCGGCCGCGGCGACACCCGGACTCTCTTCCTCCACGCCGACTCTTCCGAGGAGCTTCGCCAACCCCGGTAGCTCCTCGAACTGCCCGAGGAACTCCGTTGCGGGAGTGAGGTCGGATGTCTCGACCGACAACCCCTGTTCGAACCTCGAAAGTACGGGAACGAAGTCGAAGCCCGCCAGCCGGCGACGGAACACTTCCAGCAACGCGTTCCGGAGCGCTCGTAGGAGGATTTCCTCCTCCCGGCCTTCCTCGATGGCGTCGAACTCGATCCGTCCGAGGGACCCGGTGAGGATGCCGGGGAGGTCGACCAGACGCGGGACGGCCTCCGGTTCTCTCTGCCGGGCCGCCCTGCGTACTGCACTGGCTGCCAGCGTTTCCAGGTTCCCGATGGAATAGCGAACGGAGACGCCGCTTCGCTGGTTGATCTGGGGAGATCTCCTGAGCTCCGCGGTCAGCGCCGCGAGGATCTCCTTCATGAACTCGGGAATCCGAACCGGGATCTGCGCTACCCCCGCCGGTGGCCTCGCCTCTTGCTCCATGATCGAGATCTCGTCGCCAAGCGTTTCCGGGTAGTGCGTTCGCACCTGCGTGCCGAAACGGTCCTTCAGCGGCGACACGATCCGCCCGCGGTGCGTGTAGTCCTCCGGGTTCGCCGTCGCGACGAGCAAAAGGTCGAGCGGAAGGCGAATCTGATAACCGCGGATCTGGATGTCGCGCTCCTCCAGGATGTTGAACAGCGCCACCTGGATTCGCTCCGGGAGGTCGGGAAGCTCGTTGATGGCGACGATTCCGCGATTGGTTCTGGGGATCAGGCCGTAATGGATGGTCAGCTCGTCCGAGAGGTACCGGCCCTCCGCGACCCTGATCGGGTCCACGTCGCCGATGAGGTCAGCGACGCTCGTGTCGGGCGTGGCGAGCTTCTCCGCGTACCGCCGGTCGCGTGGCGTCCACTCGATCGACACGGCGTCGCCTTCCTCGGCCACCAGCGACCGGCACCGCCCGCAGATCGGCCGATACGGGTGGTCGTTGACCTCGCATCCGGCGACGACGGGAGTGAACTCATCCAGGAGCTCGACCAGGTGCCTGATCAACCTGGTCTTCGCCTGCCCCCGCTCGCCAAGGAGGATCAGGTCGTGGCCCGCCAGGATGCCGCGCTCCAGTGAGGGAAGAACCGATTGATCGAATCCAACGATCGTCGGAAAGAGCGGCTGCCCGGTTTCCATCCGGGCAAGGAGGTTCCGGCGAAGTTCCTCCTTCACGGGACGGTCGGCGTGGCCGGACGCCCGCAGGTCGCCGATTGTTCGCGGCCGAGCCACCGCTTCCTGCATGGAGCCCTAGCCTACACTCGGCCCATGAGCGTCCCGCGGGTGGTCCGGGCGGAAGGGGACCCCTCGACCCGAGGGAGAACGATCGGCCGCGAACTCGGAGAGCTGATCGAGCGATCGCTGAGCTTTTACCACAGCTATTTCGAACGGCGCGGCGTCGCGTCGACCGACCTCCAGGACCTGCTTTCGCCGTACCTGCACGCCGCGGAAGTCGCCTTTCCCGAGCACATGGCGACCCTCAAGGGCATGGCGGAAGGCGCGATGGTCCCGGTGTGGGAACTGTTCGCCGTGAACGCCTTCGAGGAGCTCGACCCCCTGCTCACGCGGGAAGAGGGGAAGCCCGGATTCCTCGATCAGAAGGAAGGAGCAGCGCGAACCCGTCGAAGGGGAGCGGCGGAGCGGTGCTCTTCGTTCGCCGTCACCGGCCCCGGGTTCACGCTTCTCGGGCACAACGAGCACTGGATCGAGGGCGACCGGGGAAACGTGGCCGTGGTCATGGAAGTGCCCGAGCGGGACCGAGCGGTGGCATCGCCCACCGTGGTGTGTTGTTTGGCCGCGGTCGGAATGAACGACAAGCGTGGCACCCAGGGCATCCAGTCCCTCCGCGCCGCCGACGAACGCCCGGGCGTGCCGCGGGTCCTCGTGTCTCGCCACTCGCTCGAGTCGACGGACCGGCTCGATGCGGTTCGCCGGACTGCCATTCGGAGCAGGGGCGGCGGCTACGGATACACCTTCGCCTTCCCGGGCGGGGACGCGTTCACCATCGAGACCACCGCCACGCGTGATTCGCTCCTCGAGGGTCCCGGACCGCACACGAACCACTACCTGGATCCGAGCCTGGCCCAGATGGCGTCCGAGCCGTCCGAGGGAAGCCTCAGCCGGTACGAGCGCCTCCTCGAGCTGCTCGAGGACCGCCAGCCCGACACACCTGAAGCGATCATGGAAATGCTCGCCGACCACAAGGGGGCGCCCAATTCGGTTTGCCTCCACCCCAATCCCGAGGATGGCGACGAGGCATCCGCCGTGCTGTTTTCGATGGTGTGCGACGTGGAAACCGGCCGCATGTGGGTCGCCGCGGGGAACCCCTGCATGGAGGAATTCGAGGAGATCGATCTGAGGGGCACGGTCGAGCGAGGAGCGCCGTAGTCATGTGGGGAACGCCGTTGCTCTACGAGCGTCTGACGTGGCCTGAGGTCAGAAGGGCTGCTCGAGAAGACCGCGTGGCCCTCATTCCCGTGGGCACGCTCGAAGACCACGGCCCGCACCTACCCGTCGACACCGACGTTCGGCTCATCACCGAGATTTGCCGGCAGGCCGCCGAAGTAGCGGCCGACGAGATCGTGCTCCTCCCGACCATTCCCCACGGGTACTCGCCGCATCACATGGATTTCCCCGGCCCGATCACGATCGGATGGGACACGTTCACCCGGTACTGCAAGGACGTCGGAACGTCGCTGGCGCACCACGGCTTTCGCCGAATGTTGTTCTTCAACGGCCACGGGTCGAATCAGAACCTGGTCGAAACGGCTGCGCGCCTGGTCATGATCGACCGTCCCGACGTTCTGGCCGCCGCGGCGTTCTACCTCCTCAGCAAGGAAGGCGTGAAGGCGGTCGAGGACATCCGCGAGTCGAGCTTCGGCGGGATGGCCCACGCCGACGAGCTCGAGACATCGATCTACCTCTACGTCGATCCGGACGCGGTCGACATGGAGAAGGCCGTCGATGAGCAGGGATATCCGGCCGGCCAGAACGCCCACCTGGAGTGGTGGGCCGACGGCCCGCTCAAGCTCATGCCGTGGTGGTCTTCGTTCAGCAGAACCGGAGTCCAGGGGTCGCCCACGGTCGCGACTCCGGAGAAAGGAAAGGCGTTCCTCGACGCGGCGGTCGCCGAATGCGTCTCGTACGTTCGCGAGCTTCGGGCCAAGCCACTTCCGGTCCGGCAAGAGCCCCTCGAGAAGCTGTGAACGCGGCGACACGATTCGGCAAACCGCTTCCCGACGGGGGCACGATCGGTGTGGCGTCGCCAGCGAGCCCGTGGGAGAACCGATCCGAGGTCCTTCGCGGCGTCGAGTGGTGGGAAGCACAGGGATACCACGTCAAACTCGCCGACGGAATCTGGGAGCGTGACAACTACGTGGCCGGCGATCCGAAGACCCGAGCTCGCGATCTGATCGGGTTGTTCGCCGACCCGGAGGTCGACGTGGTCCAGTGCCTCCAGGGCGGCTACGGGTCCGCGCACACCATCCCGTACCTTGACTTCGACGTCATCGCCGAGAACCCGAAAGCGTTTCTCGGCTTCTCCGACATCACCGCGCTACACGTTTCCATCCTGCAAAACACGGGCCTCGCAACCATTTACTCGAACGGTCTGGCGGGCATTGGTTCGAAGGAAGTTCCGGCGTGGAACAGAGACCGGCTCCTCTCGGTGCTCAAAGGAAACACCACCGGCGAGGTCCCGAAGGATCCGGAGGATCCCTATATCCGGCCGATTCGCGGCGGCCGCGTAACCGCCCCGATCGTCGGCGGGAACCTGTGGCTCCTCGTGCAGACGCTCGCCACGCCGTACGAGATCGACCTGGACGGAGCGATCTTCTTCTTCGAGGCCGTGGACGAGCCGCCGTGGATCATCGACGGAAACCTCACGCAGCTCGAACACGCCGGGAAGCTGGACGGCGTGGTCGGCGTGGTGGTCGGGCAGATGGAAAGGTGCGACTGGCGGGAGGAGCGGCCCGAATGGCCGCGGACGAAGTCCCTGGAAGACGTCCTGGAGGAAAAGCTCGAACCGCTCGGCGTCCCGGTGCTCTACAACCTCCCGCTTGGGCACGGCAAGCACCTGGCGGCCATGCCGCTCGGCGTCACCGCGACGCTCGACGCCGACGGCCGGACGCTCACCATCGACGAACCCGCGCTGCGGCCACCTCTGTAGCGCATCAAGACAACCTGGCCACGGCGAGGCCCGCAGCCAGCAGCGGAAGCGCCAGCGAAAGCGTTCGCAGGGCTCCCTCGGGGGCCCTGCGCAGGGTCCCTTCGTTCACCGCAATCTCGGTTCCGTCGCGGAGGACCAATCGACCTTCGACTGAGACAACCCTTCGGCGGAGCTCGCGAACAGGCGTCGAGAGGCGGCGCTGCGCAGCGGAGAGAAAGAGACAGGCAGCGGAAACAAGCACGGCTTCGAGCCGAACCGTCGCCGTCTGGGCGAAGTACGCCGTCACCGCCGGGAAGGCTCCCCACGCCAGTGCGAACCACAGGTCCGAGTGGAGCAGTCCCCTAAATAGCTCCAGGTTGTAGGCCACCACGATGAAGCCACCGAAGGCAACGAAGGCCAGGAGCCACAACGAGACTTCGAATGCGCCGATCACGCCGAGTGCGACAGCGCCGGCGAGCGCGACGATGGCAATCGCCCAGAGGACTCGGTTCGAGATCTTCGTCTGAAGCGGCCGG
>JALYGK010000019.1 GCA_030777105.1 Actinomycetota bacterium
ATCCTGGTTCAGGCAGTCGGAACTGGCCCTCATCACGAACCCAACCCCGACCGCGATTTCCGCGCTGGAGGAGGCGGAGCTCGTCGTTCGTGACCGCGAGCGGACGGATGCGTGGCGATTCAGGCACGACATGTTGCGGACCGTGGCGTACGAGAGCCTTCCCAAGCGGGAACGGTTGCGGCTCCATCTTCAGGTCGCGGACGGCATGGCCGCGTGGGGAGAAGACCGAAATCGTCAGGCAGTGGCCTATCACCTCGAGCAAGCGGCCCTGGCCTCTCTCGATCTGGACCCGACCGACCGCGTACTCCCCGAACGCGCGATGAAGGCGCTTCGTCGCGCCGGCGACATCGCCAGACGCCGAATGGAGTCGCGGGGCGCGATCGACCTCTACGAGCGTGCCCTCGCTCTGGCCGGCCCCAAGGAGCAGTGGGGTGAGGCCGAAGCGCAGGTCGTGTCGTTCATCGGGGAGTCGCGTTACTGGCTGGGGGAGTACGAAGCGGCGCGGGGAGCGCTCCAACGAGCCTTGAAGATCGGCGGTCAAAACCTGTGGGTCCGGGCCCATGCCAGCCGATTCCTCGCGGACATCACGCTCAACATCGAAGGCGACGTGGAGCGAGCCTCTCCACTGTTCGATCAAGCCCTGGAAGCAGCGCGGCAGATCGACGACCCGTGGGTGACGGCGAGGACGCTCTTGATGGCCGGCTGGGCGCCGTACTGGCGGGGGGACCTCACCAAGACCCGCGCGATGTTCGAGGAGGCGCTCGAGGTCGCCCGGAAGAACGAAGAGGAGGATCTGTGGGCCGAAGCTCGGGCGCTGACTTCGCTGACATCGGTCGTTTCGGTCGTCGGCGATGAGAGCGAGTGCCTTTCGCTGGGCGAGGAAGCTCTGGCGCTTGGTCGGAAGATGGATGACCCTTTCACCATCGCGGTCGCCCAGGAAACGGTCGGAAACTCACTTCGGCGCATGATGCGCTTGGACGACGCCGTGGCGGCACTGGACGAATCGGTCCACATCTTCCGCGAGCTAGGAGCCCGATGGGAGCTGGCAAGCGCACTGGGAGACCGGGGGCGGATTCACTGGTTGGGCCGGCGCTTCGGATCGGCCGAAGCCGATGTTCGGGAAGCGCTGAATCTATGCATGGAGCTCGACGAGCGGAGCCTCATCGCGTGGACGGCGGGACAGCTCATCCTCATTTACGTGAGCGCCGGGAAGCGCGCGGAGGCCCGAACGGTGAGGGAAGAAATCACCGACATCGTGGAGTCCGGGACGAGCGAGTGGCGCTCGAGCCTGGAAGGGCTTTTCATGGCCGAGGCAGTCCTGGCTCTCGCGGAAGGCGAGAGAGAGGCCGGACTGAGAATCGCCCGTCAGGCGCTCGACTCGACCGTCGAGGCCGGTTGGCGAAACGAGGCTGCGTCCATGGTCTGGTGGATCGGGACGCTGTTCGGCGCGGAAGCGGCGGGGGGCGGCGAGCGGCTCGAGGAAGCGGGACGGACGTTACGCGAGGTGAAGTGGCGGCACGCCTTCGAGGAGCCTGAACTCCTCAGGGGGGCGCTGCAAACGCCGAGCGAGCGGCGGATCTAACGGCGCGCCCATCGACTAGCGCCAGTCGATCGCGCAAACCTGAACCGGCTCCGAGATTCCCTTCAGGGTGACCGTGCGAGGATCGGAGACGGGAAACGGCACTCCCTGCTCGAGGGTCGCTCCACTGGCGAGGATCTCGCCCCCTTCGGCCAGCGCGCCGATGCGGGCCGCTTCATGGACGCCCTTGCCCATGTAGTCCTGGCCCGTCCGCGTCGCTTCGGTGGCATGAAGGCCGATCCGCACTTGCGGGGCGAATCCGTGGGTTCGGCGGTGGTCGGCGAGCTTGAGCTGAATGGCGACGGCGCATTCGATGGCGTCTTTCTCGGCATCGAAGGCCACGAAGAAGCCGTCCCCGGCCTTGTCGATCTCCTCGCCGCTGTACATCCGGATCAGGGATCGGATCGTCTCGTCATGCCAGTTGAGAAGGTGCTCCCAGCTCTCGTCGCCGATGGCCTCCACGAGCGCCGTCGACTTCACGATGTCGGTGAACATGAACGTTCGCCGGTCTCGTGTCTTCGCCTTCCCGTCGCCGCTGAGCTTGTTCAGGAGCTCGGTGGCTCGCTTCGCGTCCAGAACGGCCCCGAGGCGTTCGAACGCCGATCTGGCCGCCCCCACCTCAAGCATCGCTGCGTCCTGATCTCCGAGAGCGACGTACGCCTGACCGATCCCGACGCGCGCCGATGCGGCTTCGTAGGGGCAATCCACCTCTCCCCACAGCTGCCAGCTCTGGCGGAATTTCCGCAGCGCCTCAGTTGGGACGTCCGCCGCCAGGAGGACGGCGCCGCGGACGCTCGCGGCGGCGGCTCTCAGCGCGGGTGTCCCGTACTCCTCAGCGATCGAGTCCATCTCGTCGGCGGCTTGGCTCGCCCAACTCACATCGTCTGCCGCCAGGGCGATCTGGACCTCTGCGGGGAGCAGCTTCGCCCTACCGAGTCGGTCAGAAGGCGTTTCGGCGTCCGCCCGCTTCATGGCTGCGACCGCAGCCTGAACATTTCCCTCCGCCAGGCGAACCAGCGCCAGACCGGGAAAGGGATCCCGACCCAGCTCGTGGGCCTGGCGAAAGGCTTCCTCGGAGGAAGCCAAATCGCCCATTCGAAGCCGGATCTCGCCGATCTCGTAGAAGGCCTCGGCGACGAACCGCAGCATGTTGTGTTCGCGGAGCTCGTTGCTTGCTCGCCGCGCCTCCGCCTCGGCGTCGGCCCAGGAACCGCGGAGCCGCATGACGGCGGCGCGATGGACCCGGCAGATCCCGGGGAAGCCGTTGATCGACTGGCGCTCGCACCAGCGTCTGGCGGCCTCTTCCCATTCGCCTGCCCGCTGGTAGTCGGCGAGGTGCTCGGCGGTGCTGATCATGTTGCAGTACACGATCCCCGTCATGAACGGCCCGAGCTCTCCTCCGACCGCGGCGACCATGGCCTCGTCCATGAGGTCCTGACCCTCGCGAACGCGTCCCTGAGCCACCAGCGCGCGGCCCTGATCCATGAGCGCCACCGCCTGAAGGTCGCGGTCGCCAAACCGCATCCCGATGTCGAGCGCCTGCCGGGCGAACTCGACCGCCAGGTCGGGACGCCCCTCCATCTCGAGGGCGCGGAAAGAGCGGAACCGAGCGCCCCACCCATGCTCCACCGATTCGGGCTCGTTCTCGAGGAGCCGTTGGGCCTTCCGGTACCAGCCTGCGGAAATCGAGGGAGAGACCCGTTGCAGGTAGTCCTGGCTCAAGACGAGCGCCATCAGGGCCGCCCGCGACCGCTTGCCGGCGTCCAGGTACGCGGCATGGGCTCGCTCCCTGGCGTGGACGGAATCGTCCGGCTTGGCGACCCACCACGCGGCCTGACCGAGCATCTCCAGGTCCTCTGGGGCCAGCCGCCCGGACCCGTCAGCTTCGGAGAGCAGCCGAAACGCCTCTTCCCACGCGTTTCGTCTGAAGGCTTCCCGGCCCGCCTCGAGGGAATCTTCAACGACTTGCGACATGTACCCGTCATTGTCTCACCGCGATCGCCCCGCGAATAGGCGCGGCGGAAGGCGGCGCCGCCACGGGGTAACCTCTGGGCGTGGAGTTCGACCTCACTCCCGAACAGGAAGAGTTTCGCCGCGCGGTCCGGGAGTTCGCCGAGGAGGTCATTGCCCCTCGCGCCGAAGAGATGGACCGTCTGGAGGAGCTTCCCCTCGACATCGTCAAGCAGATGGGGGAGATGGGGCTGTTCGGGTTGCCGTTCCCGGAGGAGTACGGCGGCCAGGGAGCCGACCTCCTTACCCTCTGCCTGGCTATCGAGGAGATCGCTCGGATCGACTCCTCGATCGCCATCACGCTCGAGGCTGGGGTCGGGCTCGGCGCCAACCCGATCCACGCGTTCGGAACGGAGGATCAAAAGCAGCGCTGGCTGGTCCCGATGTGCCGCGGAGAGATCCTCGGGGCGTTCGGGCTGACCGAGCCCGGCGGCGGGTCTGACGCCGAATCGACGAAGACCACCGCGCGCCTGGAGAACGGCGAATGGGTGATCAACGGCTCCAAGGCGTTCATCACGAACTCCGGAACCGCCATCAGCAAGGTCTGCACCATCACGGCTGTCACCGGCGAGCGCGATGGCCGGAAGGAGATCTCGACGATCATTGTTCCGACCGACACGCCCGGCTTCGAGGTCGGGAAGTCGTACCGGAAGGTCGGGTGGCGGGCCTCCGACACGCACGAGCTATCGTTCCAGGACTGCCGTGTCCCTGAAGAAAACCTCCTCGGCCAGCGGGGGAGAGGTTTCGCCCAGTTCATGAGCACGCTGGACGACGGACGGATCGCCATCGCCGCGCTCTCGGTCGGGTTGGCGCAAGGGTGCCTTGACGAGTCGGTGAAGTACGCCAAGGAGCGCTCGGCCTTCGGCCGCCCGATCGGATCGTTCCAGGGCATCCAGTTCAAGGTGGCCAACCTGAAGGTCGGGGTCGAGACCGCCAGGCTGGCCACGTACAGGGCTGCGTGGCTGCGGGATCAGGGCCGGCCGTACAAGGCGGACGCGGCCCTGGCGAAGCTCTATTCGAGCGAGGTCGCCGTCACCAGTGCCCGGGAGGCGCTCCAGATCCACGGCGGGTACGGGTTCATCGAGGAGTTTCCAGTGGCCCGGTATTACCGGGATTCGAAGGTCCTCGAGATCGGGGAGGGAACCAGCGAGATCCAGCGGATCTTGATCGCGCGCGACCTCGGATTGCCCGGAACGGATCTCTAATTCGGCGCTGCTGGCTGACGGCCGGGTTTGACAAGACCCGCCGCCTCCCTATAGGGATATGCCCCTGAAATGACTAGTCAACTAGTTCTTTCGCGCGGGCTGAAGCATCGGCTTGACACCCCCAAGTAGGGTAGGGGACTTGTGAGGGGGGTACGTTCAACCGCTTTTGCGCGCCTGGTGGCCAGCCTGGCCGCTGGGCTTCTCGTGGCGTCTGCTTTTGGGCCCACAGCAACAGCTGACCCCAAGAAGGAGCTGGCCGCAGCAAAGGCCAAGCTCAAGGCGCTCGAAAAGCGGATGAAGGCTAGTCAGCAGCGCCTGACGCAGCTTCGAGCGGCAGGAGACGCCATCGCCGGCCAGATGCACACCGCATACGAGAGCATCGAGGTACTTCAGGCGAAAGAGGAACAGGTCCGCCAGGACATCAGAGAAGCCCGTGAGCGGCTCCTGGGGATTCAGGGGCAGCTCGATGAACGCGCCCGGGCGGCCTATCAGACCGGCGGCGTCCTCAGCCTCGAAATGCTCCTGGGGTCGAACTCGCTCTCGGATCTGAGTTCCAGGCTGGAAATCGTGGACCGTGCAACCGACAGCGACCGCGCCCTTATCGAGCGGGTGGAGGGCCTAGACGCCCAGCTTCGCAACCGCCAGGTCGAGCTCCGGCGGCTCGAGGCCCAGCGGCTTGGTCAGAACCGTCACCTCCTGGAGCGCCAGCGGACCCTTCAGCGGCAAATGAGTACCGAGGTGAACCTCATCAACCAGCAGAAGAGCGACGCGAAAAAGATCGCCGAGGTCGCCAAGAAGCTCGGCAGGGAGTGGCAACGGCAGGTGGAAGAAGCCCGTCAGCGCGCCATCCAGAGCACCACGCGGAACTCGCTGTTGAAGCCGCCTCCGAAGAAGAAGCCCTCGGGGCCATCGCTCAGCAAGAACACCGTGTTGCAGATCTGCCCGGTGGACGCTCCAAACCACTACACGTCAAGCTTTGGCGACCCACGATCCGGTGGTCGAAGCCACCAGGGTAACGACATCATGGCGCCTTACGGAACTCCGATTCGCGCGCCGTTCCCCGGCGTTGCGACGACCTCCAGCAGTTACCTTGGCGGACTCGGCGTCTACGTCCACGGCGAGAAGGGTTTCGTTTTCAACGCTCACCTGTCGAGGTTCGGCAAGTTGGGCAGCGTGAAAGCGGGAGACATCATCGGGTATGTCGGGAACACCGGGAACGCCCGGTACACCTCGCCCCACAACCACTTCGAGTGGCACCCAGGCAACGGGTCCGCTGTGGACCCGTACCACTATCTGAACGAAGTCTGCTAACCGCACCAGGCTCCTTCCGCTTCGGCGTCTAACGCGCTCGGCCGCGCCATCGGCGCGGTTTTGGCGACGGGCTCGGTGTCAGTCCCCCGTAGTAGTACTTCCTCAAGGCGGCTCATCCCCCGGCCGAAGTTCCCTTGTGGAAATGATTGAACTGGGGAGGAACCGGAGTCAGGCTTTTGCCTGGCCTCTACAGGGGGTTTGTCTTTCGTGATTGCGTTTCGCTCGCCCGCATCCCGACGCGTGGCGGCTCTCTTCGCCGCCGGCGCTCTTCTGGTTGGCCTAATGGTTCAATCCGCAACGGCTGACACGAAACAAGAGCTCGACGCGGCGCGGGCCAAGCTCGAAGCAATTGAGGATCGCCTTGGCGCCAACCAGCAGCAACTGATGGCGCTCCGGACCCGGGCGAGCGCCATCGTCGCTCAGATCAACCAGATCGAATCCGTCATCGCGCTCATCCAGGCGGAGCTCAACACGGTGCAGAAGGAAATCCTGGCGGCACGCAAGGAGCTCCTGAAGACCCAGGCGCAGCTCGATCGCCGAGCGCGGGCCGCCTACGAGAGCGGCGGCGGCCTGGCGCTCGAGTTCATCCTTGGGTCCACATCACTGCGCGACCTCAGTTCTCGGATGGAGATCGTCGATCGCGCCACCGACAGCGACCGGCGTCTGATCAAACGTGTCCAGCGACTGAAGGCCCGGCTGGAGCACCGCCAGACGAAGCTCGAAGAACTCGAGCAGCAGCGCCTCCAGGAGCGAGAGCTGGTGAAGGCGCAGTACGCCGCGCTGCAAGAGCAGCTCGCCGCTCAGACGGTCGTGATCGCGCAGATCAACAGCGACCGGCGGGCGGCCGAGTCGCTCGTTCGGAAGCTGGCCGAGAAGCATCGGCGGGAGATCGCTAGGGCCCGGCGGTTGGCTCGGCTTGCCGCCCAGGCGCAACAGTCTGCGGCGCCGACGGGCCCGGCCATCGGCGGCGTTCTCGAGATCTGCCCGGTGGACCAGCCGCGGTCGTACATCGACGACTGGGGCTTCCCCCGTTCGGGTGGCCGGGCGCATGCGGGCAACGACATCTTCGCGCCGTACGGGGCGCCGATTCGTGCGCCGTTCCCCGGAAACGCCGTCGCGGGCTCCGGTGGCCTCGGCGGCCTGAGCGTCAAGGTCTACGGTTCTCAGGGCTACGTCTACAACGCGCACCTGTCCCGGCTCGGCACGCTGGGCCAGGTTTCGACGGGAACGGTCATCGGCTTCGTGGGACAGAGCGGGAACGCGGCGGGGACGCCGCCGCACAACCACTTCGAGTGGCACCCCGGGAACGGCGGCGCTGTGAACCCGTTCCCGTACCTGAACGCGGTCTGCTAAAGAGCCACCAAGTCCGCAGCCATACACGCTGAGCGCAACCTACCCGCGGGTATACTCGCCCCGCTATGTGCGCCGCAGGCGCCAGTCCCCAGCGCCGTGACGATCCCTGGATCTTCCGGACCTATGCGGGCTACGGCACTCCGGCCCTGACGAATGCCCGGTTCAAGACGAACCTGGCGAAGGGGCAGACCGGCCTATCGGTCGCCTTTGACCTTCCGACCCAGTGCGGGTACGACAGCGAT
Source organism: Actinomycetota bacterium (assembly GCA_030777105.1). GTDB lineage: Bacteria > Actinomycetota > UBA4738 > UBA4738 > UBA4738 > JALYGK01. Next base: position 7,701 of record JALYGK010000019.1, read on the forward strand.
CACCAGATGGCCAGAGGGGAAGTCGGACGGGTCGGCGTTCCGATCTCGCACGTCGGCGACATGAGCACCGTCTTCGATGGCATTCCCGTTCAGAAGATGAACACGTCGATGACGATCAACGCGACTGCCGTGTGGTTGCTGGCGCAGTACGTCGCGGTGGCGGACGCTTCCGGAGCCGACAGGTCGAACCTGGCCGGGACGACCCAGAACGACATCCTCAAGGAGTTCCTCGCCAGGGGGACGTACATATTTCCTCCCGAACCGTCGATGCGCCTGACCACGGATCTCATCACGTGGACGCTTCGCGAGGTTCCGAAGTGGAACCCCATCAACGTGTGCTCGTATCACCTCCAGGAAGCCGGAGCCGACCCCGTGCTCGAGGTCGCGTTCACGCTGGCGAACGCGATTACCGTCCTCGACGCGAGTCGGGCCACCGGACGAGTCGGTGACGACGGCCTTCCGGCTCTGGTCGGCCGGATTTCCTTCTTCTGCAACGCGGGGATTCGGTTCGTCGAGGAGATGTGCAAGATGCGCGCGTTCACGTCGCTGTGGGACCGCATCACGCGAGAGCGGTATGGCGTGGAGGACCCGAAGCTGCGGCGTTTTCGGTACGGCGTCCAGGTCAACTCCCTCGGGCTCACGGCGGTGCAGCCTGAGAACAACGTCTACCGGATTCTTCTGGAAATGCTGGCCGTCACCCTTTCGAAAGACGCGCGAGCACGTGCCGTCCAGCTCCCGGCGTGGAACGAGGCACTGGGGCTGCCCCGTGCGTGGGACCAGCAGTGGTCTCTGCGGGCACAGCAGATTCTGGCGCTCGAGACGGACCTTCTGGAGTACGGCGACCTCTTTGCCGGCTCCAAGGTTGTTGAAGACACCACCGCCAGGATCGAAGAAGAGGCGTGGGAGGAGCTCCAGCGGGTCGAGGATCGGGGCGGATCCGTGGAAGCGCTGGGGTACATGAAGGAACGGCTGGTGGCCAGCTTGGCCGAGCGCCTTCGGCAGATCGAGGCGACTGAGCGGGTGGTCATCGGGGTCAACCGGTACGACGAGACCGAACCGTCGCCGCTTTCGACCGGAATGGGGCAGGGCTTCGACGCCGTGGAGCGGGTCGAGCAGGCCACCGAAGACCAGCAGATCGAGCGCCTGGAGGCGTGGCGGAAAGAACGAGACGAGCGCGCGGTCACTCGGGTCCTTGACGCGGTCCGGCGCGCAGCCACGGAGGGCGAGAACCTGGTTCCGGCCTCCATCGACGCGGCGAAGGCCGGCGTCACGACGGGTGAATGGGCGAACGCGCTTCGAGAGGTCTTTGGTGAGTTCCGCGCCCCCACCGGGGTCGCCGGCCAGGCGATGGCCGGCGGAGAGCACCAGGCGCTGGAGGAGGTACGGAGCCGCGTGCGCTC
>JALYGK010000020.1 GCA_030777105.1 Actinomycetota bacterium
GCCGCCAGCGAGTTGCCGGACGGGGAGGGATTGTCGAACTGGTCCCGCGGTCGTTTGATGAGGCCTTCGGTATCCTCGCCGGTGGTGAAGAAAGCACCCCCCTCGGGATCGGAGAAGGTCTCCACCATGTTCTCGACCAGCCGACGGGCAGCTTCGAACCACTTCACCTCGCCGGTGGCCTGATACAAGGAGAACAGCCCGACGGAGACCGCCGCGTAATCCTCTAGAAAGCCGGCGACTGATGTCTTGTTCTTGCTCCAGGAGCGCATCAGCCGACCGTCGACCATGAGCCGGTCTTCAATGAACCAGGCGATCCTGCGCGCCGCCTCCAGGTACCGCTCGTCCCCCAGCACTGCTCCGGCCTCGGCTAAGGAGCGAAGGGCGAGACCGTTCCAGGCGGCGACGACCTTGTCGTCCAATCCGGGGCGGACTCGGTTCTCCCGGTGCGTCCGCAGCCGTTCGGCGGCACGCTCGACGGCCCCCCGTACGTCTGACACCTGCATGTCGAAACGCTCCGCGACGGCTTCAGGCGGCGATGCTCTCCATAGGATGTTCTTGCCTTCGAAATTCCCGGCGTCACTCACCCCGAAGGCGGCGGCTGCCACGTCGGCGTTCTCGGCTCCCACTACCCGGCGGAACTCGTCTGCCGACCACACGTAGAACTTGCCTTCGACGCCCTCGGAATCGGCATCTTCCGCGGCGAAGATCCCGCCGTCGGGCTGTCCCAGGTCGGCGAGCAAATAGTGGAGAGTCTCCACCGTGACTCGCCGGAAGTCATCGTCTCCTGTCACCTGCCACGCTCTTAGGTAGATGCGGGCGAGTTGGGCGTTGTCGTAGAGCATCTTCTCGAAATGCGGAACCAGCCAGGAGGCGTCGACGGAGTAACGGGCGAATCCCCCCCCGAGCTGGTCGTAGATGCCCCCTCGTGCCATCGACTGGAGGGTCGTCTGCAGCATCCAGGCGGCCTGCGGCGCCCACGGCTCGGAGGAGACGTGGAGCAGGAAGTCGAGCACCGGTGCCTGCGGGAATTTGGGTGCGGCCCCGAACCCACCGTTGGTTGGATCGAAAGAGGACTCCAACGACCGGTATGCGTCGATGAGGGTCTGCTCCGATCCCAGGTCCGGTGCCGGCGGGAGGGTGCGCGAGATCGCCTCGGTGATGCGGCCTGCCTGCTCGGTGATCTCGCTTCGCCGCTCGTCCCAGGCCTCGGTGACCGCGGCCATCACCCGCCGGAACGAAGGCATTCCGTGGCGGTCCTCGGATGGGAAATAAGTACCGACGTAAAACGGTTCGGCCTCCGGCGTGATCCAAACAGTCAACGGCCAGCCGCCTTGTCCCCGCATAGCTTGAGTGGCCTCCATGTAGATGGAGTCCACGTCTGGTCGTTCCTCCCGGTCGACCTTCACGTTTACGAACAGCCGGTTCATCACCTCAGCCGTGTCCGGATCCTCGAACGACTCGTGGGCCATCACATGGCACCAGTGACACGACGAGTACCCGATCGACACCAAGAGCGGGCGATCGGTTCGGCGAGCCTCAGCAAAGGCCTCAGGACCCCACTCGTACCAGTCGACGGGATTGTCGGCGTGCTGGAGGAGGTAGGGGGACGTCGATGAAGAGAGGCGGTTCGGCATATCGACGACCATGGTAGGGGTGGAGCTCGACCTACCAGATGGGAACAAAAGCCGTCGAACAGACGTTTCCATTGTGGATAACCTTGTGGGCCGAAAAGCCAAAGTTGTGGACGAATGGGTTGAAACCCGTTTGAAATCCGTGGAAAACGGAAAAAGGGGTTCACAAGGTGGCAGATATGTGACATAGTGGTCACGGTGGAAACCCTTCCATTCGGCACGACTCCCCTGGATCCTGGAGGACGTTCTTAGACATGGCTGAGAAGACGATCGACCGGACAAACGCCGCCCGCCCCAAGGTGAAAAGCCGTGCTGAGCGGAACCGGAGCAAGCTGACCGACGAGCGAGGCCGGCTCACCACCGATCTCGTCAGTCAGTATCTGACGGCGATCGGCGAGTACGACTTGCTGACGGCCGAGCAAGAAGTAGAGCTGGCGCAGAAGATCGAGACCGGCGAAGAAGCCTTCGCCAAGCTTGAGGCTGGTGACTACGAGACGAAGAAGGACGAGATCCTTCTGCGTCGGCGTGCCCGCGAGGGCAAGGACGCCAAGAGCGCTTTTCTCACGGCCAACCTTCGCTTGGTGGTGGCCAACGCCCGGCGGTACGCCAACACCTCGGGTATCGACTTTCTCGACCTGATTCAGGAAGGAAATCTCGGTTTGATACGCGCCGTTGAGAAATTCGACTGGCGAAAAGGTTTCAAGTTCTCCACCTATGCGACCTGGTGGATCCGTCAGGCAATCACTCGTGCCATCGCCGACAAGTCGAGAACGGTTCGGATCCCAGTCCACCTCCACGACACGCTGGCCGCGGTGCGGGCCGCTCAGGCCAGTCTGAAAGCGGAGCTGGGTCGGGACCCGAAACCCCACGAGATCGCCGAAGAGGCTGGAGTGACCGTCGACAAGGTCGAGCTGGCGCTGAGTGTCGCCGATACCGTCTCGCTCGAGCAGCCCATCGGCGAGGACGGGGCACAGCTCGGCGACTTCATCCAGGATGAGGACGCAGCCGATCCGGTTCAGCTCACCGAGGACATGGACGTAGCGAACAGCCTTCGCAAGTCCATCGATCGACTTCCGGAGCGCGAAGGACGGATTCTGGCGCTTCGGTACGGCTTCTACGACGGGGTGCCCCGGACGCTGGAGGAGATCGGAGACGAGTTCAACTTGACCCGGGAGCGGATCCGCCAGCTCGAGAAGCTGGCCCTATGCCGACTGCGGCATCCCTCCTTCGGGATCCGGGAGCAGG
>JALYGK010000021.1 GCA_030777105.1 Actinomycetota bacterium
GTCCGCCGCCTGCACCAGGGCGACGCCGACGAGTTCCCCGAAGAGCGCTTCGCCATCGAGGACCAGGCCGTTGCCGAGGCAGACCACATCGTCGCGGAGTGCCCTCAGGACGAAGAGGACCTCATCAAGCTGTACAACGCCGATCCGGCGAAGGTCTCGATCATCCCCGGTGGCTTCGATCCGGCGGAGTTCTGGCCCATCACCAAGCCGTTGGCCCGGGCCGCGCTCGGAGTTGCCACCGATGAGCGGCTGATCCTCCAGCTCGGCCGGATGGTTCCCCGCAAGGGCGTCGACACGGTCATTCAGGGCTTCGCGAGGTTGGTGAAGCGGTACGGCATCAAGGCGCGACTGGTCATCGTGGGCGGCGACTCGGACGAACCAGATCCCGAGTTCACGCCGGAGCTCGGACGACTCCAACGCATCGCGAAGAAGGAAGGAATCTCACGGTACGTCACGTTCGCCGGCCGGCAGGGACGAGAGACGCTCAAGTTCTATTTCAGCGCGGCGGACGTCTTCGTCTCCACGCCGTGGTACGAGCCGTTCGGCATCACGCCCGTCGAAGCGATGGCCTGCGGAACGCCGGTGATCGGCTCGAACGTGGGCGGCATCAAGTTCACCGTGAGGGACGGCGAAACGGGGTACCTGGTTCCGCCGAACGACCCGGATGCGGTGGCCGAGCGAATCGCCCACCTGTTCAAGCACCCGAAGCTGCTCACGGTCCTGGGCCAGCAGGGGATCCGGCGCGCCAACGACCTGTTCACCTGGCAGAAGGTGACCAGCTCGATCGCCGCCCTGTACGAGGACGTCCTCTCCGCCAGGGAACCCGCCGGGCGGAACGAAGCCGGGCTTGTCGCCATCATGGACCAGGCGTTCCAGAGCGGACGGGAGGTGCTGGACGACTCGCAGCGACTGCTCAGGCCGTGGATCATGAAGGCGGCGGACCTCCTCTCGGGGTGCTTCACCCGAGGCGGGAAGGTCCTGATCTGCGGCAATGGAGGAAGCGCGGCCGACGCCCAGCATTTCGTCGCCGAGCTCGTCGGTCGGTTCAAGCGGGAAGAGCGCGGCGGCCTGCCCGCGGTCTCACTGTGCTCCGACACCTCGGTCCTTACGTCGTGGTCGAACGACGTCGGCTTCGAGACCGTGTTTTCCAGACAGGTCGAATCCCTGGGGCGCCCTGGGGACGTGCTGATCGGGATCAGCACCAGCGGCCGGTCAGCCAACCTCCTTCGGGCGTTCGAGTCGGCCCACGCCTTGGGGATGGAGACATTCGCGCTGCTCGGGCGGGACGGTGGGCCGCTCCGCCAGCTCGCCGACGCCTCCGTCGTCGTTCCCTCTAATGACACACAGCGGGTGCAGGAGGTCCACATCCTCATCATCCACTTGCTCTGCGAGCTCATCGAGGAGATCCTCTTCGCGAGTCGGAGCCTCTCGGCGGTGCCGCAAGCCGAATCTTTGCGGTCGCTCCCGGACGTGGGCCGCCCCGAGCGTCCTGCACGGAGAGCCGCAGGCAACTCGTAGCCTGGAGCGAGCGAGCGATGAGAACGCACGACGAGCTTCACGCACGGCGCGAGCAGCAGACCGAGCACACCGCGCGTCGCGGTGCCTCCGAAACGCTGGAGGGCAAGATCGTGCTGGTCACCGGCGGCGGCCGGGGCCTCGGCGAAGCGATCTGCCGCTCGCTCGCCGAATGGGGGGCGGTGGTGCTCGCGGCCGATGTGCGGAAGGACCTGGCGGAGGCCGTGGCAGGCGATCTTCGGCGAGCCGGCGGACAGGCCGAGGCGGTCGGACTCGACGTTCGAGACGAGCGAACGGCGCGGGAGGCGGTTCGGTCCCTGCTCGACCGCTTCGGCCGCCTGGACGTCCTCATCAACAACGCCGGAACCGACCTCACGCTCCCGTTCGAGGAGCTTTCCATGGAGGACTGGGATCGGATCCTCGGCGTGAACCTCCGTGGCCCGATCCTCATGTCGAAGATCGCCTTTCCGGTGATGCGGGAACAGGGCGAGGGGCAGATCGTGAACGTCGCTTCGACCGCGGCGAAGCGAGCGTGGCCGAACGCCGCCGCCTACCACGCCAGCAAGTGGGGATTGCTCGGGTTCACCCACGCGCTCCACGTCGAAGGGCGCGCCGTCGGGATCAAGGTCACAGCGGTGGTGGCGGGCGGAATGCGGACGCCCTTCCTGCTGGAGCGGTTCCCCGACCTGGACCCGGGCCTGCTCCAGGATCCGGCGAACGTGGCCGCAACCGTTCGATTCGTCCTGACCCAACCGGCCGAGACCGTCATCCCGGAGGTCATGGTGATCCCGATGAGGGAGACGTCGTGGCCCTGAGGCCGGGCGCCGTCTTCCTCGACAAGGACGGAACACTCGTGGAGAACCTCCCGTACAACGCCGACCCGGCCAAGATGCGGCTGTCGCCGGGGGCCGCGGAGGGCATTCGGCTGATTCACCAGGCCGGTCTTCGGCTCTTCGTCGTGTCGAATCAGTCGGGTGTGGCGAGGGGGCACTTCCCAGAGGAAGCGTTGGCTGGGGTGGAAGCACGGCTCCGCGAGCTGATGGCGGACGCCGGCGCGCGGCTCGCGGGCTTCTACTACTGCCCGCATCACGCGGAAGGACGCGTGGCCAAATACTCGGTCGCGTGCGACTGCCGGAAACCGGGGCCCGGGATGGTCCTCAACGCCGCGCGGGACCATGCGATCGACTTGTCGAAGTCGTGGCTGGTCGGCGACATCCTGGACGACGTGGAAGCAGGGCGGCGCGCCGGTTGTCGCACGATCCTCGTCGACAACGGTCACGAGACCGAGTGGAAGACAGGCGATGATCGCACGCCCGACCACACGGCTCCCGATCTTGCCGAGGCGGCCCGAATCATCCTGTCCGCATCAGAGCCTGCCGCGGCCGCCGCGGGAGACGGGTCTGGGACGAGGAGCCGCCGGTGACGTCGGCGCTTTCGTCGCTGGTCGATGAATTCCGAGGACTCCAGGTCCTGGTGGTCGGCGATGCGTGGCTCGAGACGTTTCTCAACGGGACGACCGGCCGGCTGGCGGAAGAGGCGCCGGTCCCCGTGGTCGGCGTCGGAGGGCGCACGCACTTTCCGGGCGGCGCCGCCACCGTGGCCGCGAACATCGCCGCGCTCGGTGGACGGCCGCGGCTGCTGTCGGTGGTCGGTGACGACGAAGACGGGCGGCGGCTCCGGAATGCGCTCCGGGAATATTCGGTGCCCGCGGACGACCTGTTGTCCGAACCGGGCCGGGCGACGGTGACGCACAACCGGGTGGTCGCGGACTCCCAGGTCGTCGCGCGGTTCGACGAGGGAAGCAGGTGGCCGCTCCGGCAGGCGGTGGAGGCGGCGATCATCGAACGGATCCGAACCATCTCGGGGGCGTTCGATGCGGCGATCGTGTGCGATCACGGGGACGGGACGCTGACGCCACGGGTGATCCAGGCGCTCGCCGGGGTTCGCGCCGGAAGTCCACGGCTGGTGGTCGTTCAGGCCAACGACGTCTCTGCCCATCGGGCGGCGAACGCGACGGCGTTCACGCTCAGCGCCTCACAGGCGGCGCGGCTCGTCGGGCGGACGGCCGTCGAGAATGCCGAGGCCGCCCCGATGTTGTCGGGGGCGGCCGGACGAATCCTCGATGCCACTGGCGCAGATGTGGTCGCGGTGACCCTCGAGCCGCGGGCAGTGTTGTTCGAACGAGGTCGTCCGCAGTATCAGACGTTTACCGAACCGGTCCGCCGCGGCCGGACGACCGGAACGCAAGAGAGTTTCATCGCCGCACTGGCGATGGCGCTCGGAGCGAGGGTCGGCACGCCGGAAGCCGCCGAACTCGCCTCCGCCGCAGCCGCGGTCGCGCTGGCGCGGGATGGCATGCCGATGTGCTCGGCGTTCGAGCTGAAGGAGTTCCTGTCTGCGGAGGCGAAGAGCATCAAGCTGAATCGGCTTCTGTCCCGGGTCGACTTCTACCGGAGGCAGGGCAAGCGCATTGTCTTCACCAACGGATGCTTCGACATCCTGCACCGCGGTCACATCACTTACCTCAACCGAGCCAAGGCGCTCGGCGACCTGCTCGTGGTGGGCATCAACACGGACAAGAGCGTGGCGAACCTGAAGGGCCCGGGGCGTCCGATCCTGTCCCTCGACGACCGCATCGAGATCCTCGCCGCGATGTCGTGCGTGGATCACATCGTCCCGTTCGATCAGGACACCCCGGTCGACCTCATCCGTGCGATAAAGCCACACGTCTTCGTGAAGGGCGGGGACTACACGAAGGAAAGCCTTCCCGAGGCGCGGGTCGTGGAGGACCTGGGGGGTGTCGTGCACATCCTCCCATTGGTCCAGGACCGCTCCACCACCGGAATCATCGAACGGGTTCGACGAACGGCGAACCCGGACGGACAGGTGGCCACGATGCCGGCGGCGGAGAAAGCAGCGAAGCGGTGACCCGCCAAGATGCGTGGACGAGCGCACGGCGCGTCCTCGCCGTGCGGCTGGACACCCTCGGCGACGTCCTGATGACGACACCGGCGTTTCGCGCGCTCAAGCAGTCCGCCCCCGGCAGGACCATCACGCTGCTGACGTCTCCTCGTGGGGCGGAGGTCGTTCCGTTCGTCCCGGAGGTGGACGACGTCATCGCCTACGACGCTCCATGGATGCCCGGGCTCGAACCCCGAACCAGCAGCGCACGCGACCTCGAGCTGGCGGCGGAGCTTCGGCGGCGACGATTCGACGCCGCGGTGATCTTCACCGTCTACAGCCAGAACCCGCTCCCGGCGGCGTTCCTTTGCCATCTCGCCGAGATCCCGTTGCGGCTGGCTCACGCGCGCGAGAACCCCTATTCGCTCCTCACGAACTGGATCCCGGAACCCGAGCCCGAGAAGCTCATCCGGCACGAAGTCAGGAGGCAGCTCGACCTCGTGGAGGCGGTGGGGTGCCGAACGGGCGACGAGTCGCTTTCGTTCCACGTCTCACCTCAAGCGATTGATGGGGGCCGCCGCCTCATGGACGGCATGGGCGTCAACGGAAATTGGGTCGTCGTCCACCCGGGCGCGTCCGCGCCGTCGCGACGGTATCCCGCCGAGAGCTTCGCCGTCGTGGCCGGACACCTGGCGCGCGAGCTCGGGTACCAGGTCGTGTTCACTGGTACGGACGAAGAGTCGCCGCTGATAGAGCAGATTCGGTCGAGCATGGGCGCTCCCTCCCACTCGCTGGCCGGGCGGCTGTCCCTGGCGGAGCTGGGCGGCGTCCTGTCACTCGCGCCCGTCCTCATCGCGAACAACACCGGGCCGGTCCATATCGCGGCGGCGCTGGGAACGCCCGTGGTGGACCTGTACGCCCTGACCAACCCGCAACACGCCCCGTGGGGTACGCCCAGCCGGGTCCTGTCGCACGATGTCCCCTGCAAGAACTGCTACCGGAGCATCTGCCCCGAAGGCCACCACAACTGCCTCCGGCTGGTGGCCCCCGAGCAGGTCATTCGGGCCACGCAGGATCTCCTGGCCGAGACGGGGAACGCGCCCGGCGTGCTGGAACGAGCGGGCTCCTGAGGCATCCCAGCTTTACTTGAGCAACTCGCCTTAACCCTCCTCTGTGGACGCCGATAGCACTGTAGGAAGCGCAGAACCCACTACGGGCAGGGGACGATTTGTCAGTAACGTTCGGGACCGGTTTCAGCTCCTCACATGGCCCCGCGGTTGCCCGTCGCTCGCGGCCGGCAGCCAAATATGTCGCCTTGGTCTCTCTGGCCGGAGCCGGCGCGATGGGCGGCTTGGTGGCCCAGGCTCACGGCGACTTCTCAGCGTTTCAGTCGCCCGAATTCCTGCCGTTCTCACTGTTCGTCCTGCTCGGGCAGCTGCTTCCCATCCGGGTCACCCGCCACGGCGAAGAGGAGGAGATAACCACCTCCACGACGTTCGTCTTCGCTCTGCTGCTGGCCGCCGGCCCACTGGCCGCGGCCGCCGCTCAAGCCGTTTCGTCGCTGTTCGGCGACATCGTGCAGCGCCGCCCCCTTTCGAAGACAGCGTTCAACGCGGCGCGGTCGACCATCGCCATCTCCGCGAGCGCCGGGGTGCTGTTCCTGCTGACGGAGCTACCGCATCCCTCCCCCGCCGCGCCATTGGCGCCCAGTGACCTGCCCGCCGTGCTGGTCGCGGCCGGCGTGTTCTTCCTGGCGAACACGACGTTCCACGCGATCTACATCGCGCTGTCGCAGAACCTTCCGCTGGTGACCTACGTCCGCCGCCACGTGGCCTTTCAGGCACTCAGCGACGGAGTTCTGCTGGCCCTATCTCCCACCATCGCGGTGGTCGCCCGGACGAACCTCTTCCTGGTCCCACTTCTCACCATCCCGATCGTGGCGGTGGCCAAGAGCGCGAACGTGTACTTGGTGAACGCGGGGCTGGTGGAGAAACTCGACGAGTCCCTCAATCACCTGTTGGAGATGAACCAACGAAACGAGTACCAGGCGACCCACGACAGCCTGACCGACTTGCCCAACAGGACGGCGTTCCGCAATCAACTGGAGAAAGCGATCAGGACCAGCGTCAGCGAAGGACGCGTCACCGCGGTGATGATGATCGACCTCGACCACTTCAAGGACATCAACAACACGCTCGGTCCGCAGTACGGAGACATGGTGCTCAAGCAGATTGGTCCGCGGCTGAATGAGGTTCTTGGAGAGGGCGACCTCTGCGCCCGGCTGGGCGGTGACGAGTTCGGCGTGCTCCTTCCGGACGCGGAGGACGACGCCACGATCCACCACATGTCGACGCGGATCCTGAAAGCGTTGGAGCGACCCTTCTCGGTCGGCGAATTCTCGCTCCACGTCGAAGGCAGAATTGGTATCGCTCTCTGTCCCGAACACGGCCAGGGCGTCGAGACCCTGATGCGACGGGCAGACCTTGCGCTGAACATGGCGCGAGGCAGGGGGCAGGGCTTCCAGATCTACTCGTCCAAGCAGGATCAGCAGGGGCCGAACCGGCTGGCGCTCCTGGGAGACCTTCGACGCGCGCTGAAAGAGAACGAGCTCATCGTTCACTACCAGCCGAAGGCGGAGATCAAGACCGGCAAGGTCACCAGCGCAGAAGCATTGGTGCGGTGGCGTCATCCGGAGCGCGGCATGGTCCCGCCGAACCAGTTCATTCCGCTGGCCGAGCACACCACGCTGATCACCGGTCTCACGTTCCACGTCCTCGACGCCGTGTTGGCCCAGTCACGACGGTGGACCCGCGAGCAGCGTGCGCTCACCGTTTCCGTGAACCTGTCGGCGCGAAACCTGCTCGACCCCAAGCTTCCCGACGAGATCGATGCTCTGCTGAAGAAGTGGGGGGTCCCCACCGACCACCTCGAGCTGGAGATCACCGAAAGCACGGTCCTGGGGGAGCCCGACCGAGCGTTGGAAATCCTCAACCGGTTGAGGGGGATGGGGCTCGCCCTCTCGCTGGACGACTTCGGAACCGGCTACTCGTCGCTCGCGTACCTCCAGCGGCTGCCCGTTCACGAATTGAAGATCGACCGGTCGTTCGTGAAGAACATGACCACGGACGAAAGCGACGCGAAGATCGTCAAATCGACGATCGACCTCGGACGAAACCTCGGCCTCCAGGTGGTGGCAGAGGGCGTGGAGAGCGAAGAGATATGGAGCCACCTGGCGGCGCTCGACTGCGACATCGTCCAGGGGTACTACCTCAGCCGGCCGCTTCCCCCCGACGAGCTCTCCGTGTGGCTGAAGAAGTTCGATCGCGGCGAGATCCACATCCCCATGCCGTCGGCGAATGGGAACGGCACCGACGGAGGCGGGTCCTCGTCAGGTCACGATTCCGTCCCGGTGGGCGGTGGGGCTACGCCTCCACCTCTTCACGGCGCCCGGCCTGGAGGACCTGGCGAGCGAGCTTGAAGAACTGCCAGGCGGCGAGCGCCAGGAACACCGCACCGATCAGCGCCTCGATCTGATCCTGGCTGAACCGGCTCCGCTCGGAGACGCGTTCGGCAACCTTCCCGCCCACCTTGCCACGCCATCCGGAGAGGCCGACCTTTCCCATTGCTCTGTAGTCCATCGCGTTCATCCTTTCCCGTGCCAACTATGGACGCGAACGTTGTACCCGCGCCCGTGGATCCTCAGTACTCCACGTCCAACCGCGCCAGGTCTCCCTGAAGAACGAACGACGACCGGCTGCTCGTCGCGCGGACCCGCATGCTCACGACGCCCCTGGACGAGACATACAGCCACGGTCTGGTCGTGGACCACCGAAACGTCTGGTCGGCCGTCGAAACGGTCCACGCGTGAAGGCGCTCCCACGTCCGGTTCGACGGCCTGCGGATGTACAGGATCTGCTTGACATCGTCCGAGGCAGACCCGTCATAGGTCAGCCGGATCTTGCGAAGAGGCGAGCCGCCGACCGCCATCCGTCCGGACCAATCAACGATATGAGTGGTGGCCGGCTTCACCGAATTGACCCGGAAGTACGCGGCGTCGTCGCTCGAAAGGGCCGATACGCCGTTGCCGGAGAGGTTTCCTCGTGACACCGTCACCGCGGCCGGCGAATAGGAGGCGGTCTGTGGCGCCGGCTCGGCGATGGCGGCCGCCACTTCTTCGCGGATGGCCGGCAGGTACGAATAGAACCTCCCCCCGGGGCACTCAGTCCTGGCCCAATCCCGGTGACCCGAGATGTTCGGCACCGTGATGGAGAACTTTCGATCGTTCGGGTCGGAATAGACCGTGCTTCCCAGCGGGTCGAGACCGTGGCGCTCGGCTTCCCACGCGACGTGGTCGACCAGGGCGGCTCGTGCGGCGGTGGGGACACGAGCTGTCGAATAGGTCCCAAGGACCGACACACCGACCGTTCCCGGGTGACCACCGGCTTGGTGAGACCGCACACCGTTCCCGCCGCCGTCCTCGCCGGTCAGGGTGTCCTGGTTTCGGGTGCCGAGCGGACCAGAGTACCTCCCCTTGTAGATCCGGCCCCGGGCATCGATCAGGAAGTTGTACCCAATGTCTCCCCATCCCCGGTCGACCGCGTGGTACCTGTAGATGGCTCGGATGGTCGCGGCGGGGTCGGGGTCGGCGTTCTCCCCGGCCGTGTGGTGAAGGATGATCTTCGTCGTGGGATGGAACTCCTGCGGGTCGACCTCGCTGCCGTCGCCATCGAATCGAAACGACTCGTCCGCGCCCCACTGTGACCGCGTGATGATGCCGGGTTGGCTGATATGCGACGCATCCGCCACGTCCCATCCCACGGTCAGTTCTCGCGGGCCATCGGTCGTATTGATGGCAACGGCGTGGAGGTCTCGGTTTCTTCCGCGGACCTGATAGGCAGCGGCGCCTCCTCCTGAGATCAACGCGCTGAACGTTCTTCCGTCCGTCCGCGGAAGCTCGTCGTGGTGCGCGGTATCCCAACCGCTCCATCGGCCTTCTTGGCGAAATCGGACGGACGGTTCTTCGCCGGCTTTCCACGAAAGGCCGAGGTACCCGACGGGGAACGGAGGACTCACCGGGGCGGCTCGGCCGGACACGTTCCCGAGCTTCCGGACATGCGACAGCGTCTTGGGAGCGCCCAGCCGGGGGGTCGGCGCCGCCACGACAAGCACCGTGGCCGTCAGGAGACCGGCGAGCAACGCAACCGAACGAACTGCCTGCGAGGACTGTCTCACTCGTTCGCCACCGCACCTTGATTCTCGGTGGCGAACGACGGCATGAGAACGAAGCTACGAGCTCCGGCCGCGGCCGGTCTTCTGCTGGAGCTCGTCGATTCGCTTCGAGGCGTCTGCCTTCGACAGGTTCTCGTCGAACGGCTCTCCCGCTTCGTCGGACAGCGTCTTGAGATACGACGCCTGAGCGTCGGTCATCGGCTCATCGCCGGTCTTCCACTCCTGCGGGTCCTTTTCCAGGTTCGAACCGCGAATCTGATCTTCTCCCATGCCTCACCTCCCTTCTACTGTCTCATCTTCCCGAATCACACGAATGTAAGCCCCTGTGGGATGGGGCCGCCGTTGTTAGGCTCCGGCGATGCGCGAGCGGACCGTCCTGACGACCGGGGCGAACTCGGGAATCGGTCTTGCCACGGTTCTCGAGGTGGGCCGCCGAGGGTTCCGGTCCGTCGGCACGGTTCGCTCGCAGGCGAAGGCTCGAGCGGTACGACAAGCTGCCGCGGCGGCCGGCGTCACGGTCGAAACCGCGCTGCTCGACGTGACGAACGCCGAACAGTGCCGTCGGGTCATCGACCGGTTCCGACCGTGGGGGCTGGTCAGCAACGCGGGGAGTCCCATGGTGGCGGCGATCGAGGACGTCGAGGACGACGACGCTCAGGCGCTGCTGGAAACCATGGTGGTGGCGCCGATGCGGCTGGCTCGCCTGGCGCTCCCGCACATGCGGCGCGAAGGGAGCGGCCGGATCATCAACATGTCGTCGATCTACGGGCGAATCAGCACGCCGCTCAACGGCTGGTATCAGGGCGCCAAACATGCCCTTGAGGCGCTTTCGGACGCGCTGCGCATGGAGCTTGCCTCATCCGGAATCGCCGTCGTGTTGATCGAACCGGGTGGATTCAGAACCGAGCTTTGGGACGATGCCGAGCGACAGATGGCCGAACGACGCCATTCGAACTACGAACGGGCGTACCAGCGGACGATGCAGGGCATTCGGCTCAGCATGCCGTTGCTGGCGAGCCCAGCGGGGGTGGCCGGCGTGATCGCTCGTGCGCTTACGGTTCGAAACCCTCGGCCCCGGTACCTGGTCGGGTATGACGCTCAGCTGGCGAACCTGGTGGATCGCGCGGTTCCGACGCGGATCAAGGACCGTGTGATGCGCCTGACGCTCGGCCTTTAGGCGGAACGGAACCCCAGGGGGCGCGGAGATGCGCGACCGGACTGAGGGATAGAAAGAAAGCCAAGGTCAGCGCGGGGGGACAGGGATTCGAACCCTGGAGGGACTTGCGCCCCTAACGGTTTTCAAGTTCTGACCCTGCTTCCGGGGACGACCGGGAACGCCCGGCTTCATCGACATTTTCCCTGATCAGGGGGCTACAGCTTCCGGGAACGGCCGGGAACTTCCGGGAAAATTCGGCGGCTACTGTGACCAAAATGGGACCAGCACCTTAGGCTTCAGGCCATGAGCGCTGCCAATAGACGCAGCGGCGGTCGGTCCGCACGGAGTCGCAGGGGCGGTTAGGAGTCAGATGACCAGAAGTGCCGGAACCCTTTCCTTGGCGTTAGCGATTGCTTTCGCTGGCTTTAGCTGTGGTGGGAAACCCGAAAATGCTTCCGGTAATCGGCCGTTACCCGCTCATGCTCAAGAGGCCTACTACTTTGAGACACCCGAAGAGCTAGTGAAGACATCTGACCTGATCGTGATCGGATGGGTGACCAACATAGAGCCTGGCCGAATCGTCGGTCCGACCACTGATCCGGATGACCCCCAAGCTGTCTTGCGTCTTCAAAACGTGACATTGCAGGTCGATGAGGTACTCAAGGGCACAACCCCATCGAATCCGATCATGCTCGAGGAGGAACCGTTCGATGTTGAGGGTTACGGCCCTTCTGTTGAAGGAGACCTAGGCTTTTACTTCCTCCTTGACGTGGAGGAATTGCCTCCTCCCTTCTTCAGAGTCGTCAACTACTCACAAAGTCGATTTCTGGTTCGGGAGGGAAAGATCGTCCCGGCTGAGACCGAAGAAGTGGGGACTTGGGTCCAGGCTCTTTCTAGGAGAAGTCCGGGCGAACTGCGCGAGTTCATTCTGCGGAAAGTCTCTGATAGCTCGCCCTCCCCCTCTCCCCCTCCCCGTGACCCGAATGAGCGGCTCGTCTATAGGGTCATCGAGTTTGCTCGTTCGCCAAACCGCAAAACCTTCTCCGCAATCCCGCTGGCGAAGGATGGGGTCTGGTTGGGCCTAGGCCCTCGGCTCGTGGCAAAGCGGTCCGTGGAGGAGCTGAGCAAACCAAGGGGATGGGTGCTCGACGTGGAATATTTTTTCCGGGCGGGGGTCGGGCCATTCTCCGCGCTCGACTTCCTGGCTGAGCGGCGAGAGGTTCGCGTCTCAGTGGGGCCTCATCCCCACTGCGCCTCCCCGCCCGTGCGGCCCCCCAGGAAGTTCGCAAAACTCGACCGGCTGAGCGTTCAGCCAAAGAGTGTGGGGAGCTGCCTTCAGTGGTATACGGTCGACTTCTTTGTGAGCGCTGACGGGACGATCCAGGCCGTGACCCTCGATTTGTGGGAGCCATAGAGGTCCGTCGAAACGGAGTTCAGACCAATGTCGAGCGCGACTAGCCCGGCCTTCATCGGAATCTTCATGTTCTTGGCTTTCCTGACGGCTGGCGGGTGCGCGCTCTTCAGGCGCTCGAAGAAGTAGGCCCCCAAGTCGTCCCGTTCTCCGAAGCGATTGTCGTTAAGGAGGGGCCTTCGGCGCAGAACCGTAACCATCCGTGACCAAGAGAACAAACAGGGGGCGGCTTCTACAGCCGTCCCCTTCTTTTTTCCCTGGTCAGCGCGGGGGGACAGGGATTCGAACCCTGGAGGGACTTGCGCCCTTAACGGTTTTCAAGGCCGTTCGCGCGGGATCCCGCCACCTGCGGAAACGGCCCGGAAAGGGCCGTTGAGCAGCGGCTTCGAGTTGCGGACAGTTCCCGACAGTTCCCATCGTTTCCCGGCTTCTCGCGGGACAGATGCGGGACGGGAATCGCCCACTCCCAATAGGCGGCCCCGCCTCGGCCGCGAGGACTCGGGATGTTCCCCCAACCACAGCAGACGAGGGTCGGAACCTCCGAACCTCAATGTTCTCGCCGTCTGATGCAAGCCCTCCGCTCCGACCAGGGGGCAGGCGCCGAAAAGGGCGCCGGGGCGCCCGTTCGGCAGTCTGCGTGGATCAGTCGCCGACGAGCTGTCGCTCGGGAGTGACTCCGACCGGCTCGGGAACCATCTCGGGCCTTGCCACCCCGTCGATGTTGACCTTCGGCAGCCATCCGAGCCACGACGGCAGGTACCAGTTCCGGTTGCCGAGCAGCTTCATCGTGGCGGGGACCAGAACGGATCGAACGATGGTGGCATCGAGCGCCACAGCCACGGCCAGCCCGAAGCCCATCTGCTGCAACCCGACCAGGGGGCCGGCTGCAAAGCCACCGAAGACCGCCACCATGATGGCCGCCGCCCCGGTGATCAGAGCGCCCGTGGTGCGCAACCCGTGCGCAACGGACTCGCTGTTGTCGCCGGTTTGATCGAACCGTTCCCGGATCCTGCTGAGAAGAAAGACGTGATAGTCCATCGAGAGCCCGAACAGGATGCTGAACATGAATAGGGGCAGCCCGGCCTCGATCGCTTCGACCTGGCCGAACCCGAGCCACCCTGCGATGTCCTTGAAGATCCCGGGCCCCACGCCGCGTTGGAAGAACAGAACGAGCAACCCGTAGGTCGCGCCCACTGAGAGCAGGTTCATCGCGATGGCCTTCGCCGGGATGACCAGCGAACGGAACGCCACGGTCAACAGCACGAAGGACAGACCGAGCACCAACAGGAACACGATGGGGGTGTAGAAGCTCGTCTGGTCGAGGTAGTCGATGTTGTACGCCGTATCGCCTCCGACGACCACCTCGACGGGCACGCCGTCGAAGAGCTGGGGAGCGACCTCGCTGCGCAGCTCTCGGACCGCATCCATCGCATGGTCGCCAGCGATGTCCCCAGACAGAGGCGCAGAGACCAGCGCCAGGTCGCCCGCCTCGTTGACCTCGACCGTGGACGGGCCGAACGATGGATCGGCGTCCAACGCGTCCTGCATGTTCTCGATGGAGCCGAGTACCGGCGGGGTGATCTCTCCATCGATGACGATCTCTACCGGTGAGCCGAGGCCTCCGGAGAACTCTCTATCCATGATGACGAACGCCTGCTTGGACACCGCCTCATCGGGCAGCGTGCTCACACCCGAGAACCCCTCGTTGATGCTGAAATACGGGAGCGCGGCCACCACCAAGATGCCGGCGGCAACGACCAGGCTCACGACGGGTCGGCGCATGACCCTACCGGTGACCCGATCCCAGAAGCGACTCCGCCTCTGTCCCGAGCCGTTCCTCCTACGCCCCCGGATCCGCAGGGCATCGACCTTGTCGCCCATCAATGACAGCACGGCGGGCAGCAGGGTCAGCGAGGCGGCGACCGCAGTGATCACCACGAGCATCGCACCCAGGCCGATGCTGCGGTAGATGGTGTTCGGCAAGAGCAGCATGCCAGTGAGAGCCACCATGACCGTGAGTCCGGAGAAGAACACGGCTCTGCTCGCGGTGGCCCCACTGCGGGTGATCGCCTCGAGCTTGTCGAGACCCTTGGCGCGCTCCTCCCGGTAGCGGGAGACGATGAACAGCGAGTAGTCGATGCCAACCGCCAGACCGATCATCGTGATGATGTTGGCGATGAAGAACGGCAGGTCGAAGGCCATACCGAACAGGGCAGCCGCCCCGAGGGCGATGGCGATCGCCATCACACCGAGGACGATCGGGATCAGGCTTGCTACGACCGCCCCGAACACGAACACCAGCACCACGAGGGCGACCGCCAAACCGATGGTCTCACCCTGCTGGAGGCCCTCCTCTGCAAGCCGGATGAAGTCGTTCTCCAACGTGATAGGACCGGCCACGAGGGCCTCGAAGCCATCTGGAGCGTCGACGCTCCTCACCCTGTCCACCAGCTGCTCGGCATGCTCACCCACGGCCGTGTGGTCGACTCCCGCCAGCGTCACCGGCAGCAGCGTCGACCGGCCGTTCTCGGAGACCGGCCCCTCGTTCGTCAGGTAGCTCCCGACGTGTCGGACGACGTCCGGTCCGAGGGCTGCGATCGTGGCTTGCAGCTCGCCGACGTAGGCCCGGTACTTGGGTTCGGTGACTGCTCCCTTCCCCGTCACCACGACGAACTCCGTTCCCTCGCTGGGGCCACGGAGCCGCTCTTCCAACAGGCCGGCCGCCTGCTTGGCATCGGGCTCGTTCGTGAAGTCGGTGTCGGTGGTCAAGGCATCGCCGAGGAATTGCGACGACAGGACGCCCGCGGTGAGCAGCGCGATGACCCAGACGACCAGGGTCCGCCACGGACGGCGGCCTGCCGAACGGGCCAGCGATTCGGTGGACAGTCTCATGTGGCCTCCTCCCTCTGGACGTACGCCGTATGCATACGCCGTAAACGTATGGCGTAAGGTACACGTACGCCGTAAGGCTGTCAAGGGGGAGAATGGATGGCCTCAGGAAAGCTTGGCGCTTCGGCTCTGGCGAACCGGCCTCAAGCGGTGTTCCGGAGCCTCTCGAGGCCGTCGAGCATCAGATCGAGTGCGAACTCGAACTCGACCTGGTCGTCGCACGAGCCCAACGTGGTGTCATCGTCGTGGCTGATCTCCTTGGCCATCGCGATGATGTGGGGGTACTCGCCGGCCGCCTGCTGGAGGAAGATGGCCATCGCCTCGTCATCAGCCTCCTCCGAGTCGTCGTACAGATCTTGCGTGAACCCCAAGGCCCGGCTTCCCAAGACATGCAGCGCGTGATGTGTCAGATCGATCGAGAAACCCGCTTCCCGAAAGAGTCCGATCAGCGAATCGTAGTAGCGCAGCATGGCCGGAGTGGTACTCATGTTGCTTCGCGACTCGATGACGCCGGGCGCCCAACGGTGGCGGAGGAAGATCTCGCGGGCCGCGAGCACCCGCTGACGCAGGACCGTTTTCCAGTCGGTTGTCGGCAGATCGATCTCGCTCTGGGCGTCGATGATCTCGCTCACGACGACGTCCACCATGCCGTCCAGGATTTCTTCCTTGTTGGCCACGTGGTTGTAGAGGGACATCGCTTCGACGCCGAGCTCTTGGCCGAGCTTGCGCATGCTGAGCGCCTCGATGCCGGCATCATCGGCGAGCTTGATGGCCGCTCGCAGGACCCGGTCCCTGCTCAAAGGAGTGCGGGGTTCTGCCTTGGGCTCTGTGCGTGTGACCATCTACATCCGCCTTTTCCCTCGCATTTTAACGTACGAAGTAAGTTTGGGCCAGGTCGTTCCCTGGATCGGCGTGCCGCTAATCATCATCGGGCTGGCGCTCTTGCAGGCGCAGGAGAGATGACGGACCGATGATCGCTTCACGACACCCAGTCGCAGATGGGCAGCGCCTGGAGT
This sequence comes from Actinomycetota bacterium, assembly GCA_030777105.1. GTDB lineage: Bacteria > Actinomycetota > UBA4738 > UBA4738 > UBA4738 > JALYGK01. The sequence goes on from JALYGK010000021.1 coordinate 16,118, forward strand.
CTGCTTCGCTCGGTGTGACATCCTTTGGTGTCACGAAGGGAGCTCCTGCTTCGTCTTCATTGAGGTGAGATCAGTGGTGATCCGCCGCGAGCTCGAGACCCTCGCGCAGGCTGGATTCATCGTGCGGCTGCCCAGGCCGAGAGGACAGAGGATCCAGGAGTACGAGCGACTCCCAAGCGAGTACTTGGGAGCAGCAAGGAGCGTCCTCGCCGAGGTGGTCCGCGCCACGCCGGCGGAGGATTCCATATCCACGCCCGGTGCCCTCGGGAGTGAGAACTAGCCACGCCTCCATTCCCAGAACTGCAGCCTTCTCGCCCGCTCAGATTCCGGTTCGGGGCTCGGTAGGCGGGGCTCGAATCGAGCTGGCGCGGGTAGAGACCGGGTTTGGGACAACCATCTGAACTGTCCCGCCCATAGCCGAGACGCAAAACCCAAGGTCAGCGCGGGGGGAGTGGGATTCGAACCCACGGGCCGGTTGCCCGGCCAACGGTTTTCAAGACCGTCACCTTCGTCCGCTCGGTCATCCCCCCACACCCGAGTCTAGCCGGGTGCTGATACCGTCCGACCAACGGGATGGCCGACAAGCAGGAGTTTCGGGAGCGCATCTGGCGGCTCCTCGAGGACCGCAAGGTCGCGCGGTTTCCCGGAGCGCAAGGACGAATCCCGAACTTCATGGGAGCGGAAGCTGCCGCAGAACGCCTCGCCAAACTGGAGGAGTGGCGCCGGGTCGCCGTTCTCAAGGCGAACCCTGACTCACCGCAGCTCCCGGTACGCACCCGCGCGCTGCAAGACGGCAAGGTCGTGTTCATGGCCGTTCCGAAGCTCGCCGAGCCGCGCCCGTTCGTTCGTCTCGACCCGTCCCGAATTTCGGGCAACCTCCGGACGGCCGCTTCGATCAAGGGGGCCATGAAAGCCGGACATCCTGTTCTGTTTGGCCAGATGCGAAGAATCGATTTGGTCGTGTGCGGAACCGTGGCGGTGAACCGGTCGGGAGTGCGAATCGGAAAGGGAGGCGGCTATTCCGACCTGGAGTTTGGCCTCCTCACGGAGGCGGGCCTCGTCCACGATGAAACGGTGATCGCAACGACGGTTCATGATCTTCAGGTGGTAGACGAAGACCTGCCCGACACGGACCACGACTTCAGGGTGGACATCATCGTGACGCCGAACACGGTCATACGGACCGGGGCTTCGCCTCGGCAGCGCCCGATCGGAATCATGTGGTCACACCTCGACCCGGACAAGATTGGGGCCGTGCCGGTGCTCGCGAAGCTAGACAAGGATCGAGCAAGCACGTAAGGAGGTGGGCGTGGCGACACAGAAGCAACGCGCCGCAGCCAAACGAAACATCAAGAAGGCGCAGGCAGCCGCGAAGAAGAAGCGGACGCTCGCGAACCTTCCGAAGGAAACTCGGCGAAAGCTCGGCAAGGAAGGAGCGAAAGCCGCGGCCGCAAAGCGAAAGAAGAGCTAATGGCGGAAATCCAGATCCAGCCGATGGACGAAACCGAAGACGGCTTCTCGTTCAGCGTGGCGATCGAGGAGGGAGGCTCCCGAAGCACGCACCACGTGACGCTGTCCCGCCGTGACCACCGAGAGCTCGGCGTCGAGACGGAGTCACCCGAACAGTTCGTCCGCCGGTGTATCGAGTGGCTGCTGGAGCGCGAGTCGAAGGATTCGATCCTCTCCACGTTCGATATCCGGGAGATCAGCCAGTACTTCCCGCGGTTCAGCGAAGAGATCCGGGAGCGCCGTCCGCAGGTCCCGTAGCGATCACGCCTTTGGGGACGTGGCGGCCCACGTCACGAGCTCGTCTCGTGGCATGTAGTTGAGGATTCGCTCCCGAGGAATGCGGGCCCTGACCGCCGCGGCGATCCCGTATTCGATGAACCGAAGCTCGGCGGTGCTGTGCGCGTCCGTCCCGATGGAGATCCGGACGCCCACGTCGCGGGCGACCTCAAGCAGCGCGACGTTGAGATCCTGGCGGTCCGGGAACGCGTCGATCTCCATGGCCTTGTCCTCCTCCAGCGCGGCCTCGAACACGCGCCGCCAATCGGCCTGAAGCCCGAGCCGAACGCCGAACCTCCGTCCCCTGGGATGGGCAAGCACGTTCACGGTCGGGTTTCGAAGCGCCGCCACGTACCGATCGGTCTGGTCCTCGGTCACGCGAAGCTTGCTGTGGAACGCTCCGAGGACGAGGTCGAGCGCTCGCAGCGCCTCGACGTCCATGTCACCCTCCCCCTCGGGCGAGATGTTCATCTCGATCGCCCGGAGGATGCGGAAGTCCTGGCCGGAGCTCTCCAGGCCTTCGTTCATTCGCCGGATCTCGTACCCCTGAGCCGCCAGGCGCGCCTCGTCCATGCCGCGTGCGATTGGAAGGCCCTTTGAGTGGTCGGTGATGGCGACGTGCTCGTAGCCGTACGACCTCGTCTCCGCAATCATGTCCGGAAGCGTCGCCTTGCCGTCGCTGTACGTCGTGTGCATCTGGAGATCCGCGCGAAGAGCGGGCATCCAGTCGGGGTGCTCCGCGAGGGTCGTTCGAACCTCCGCCAGCGTGAGGAACCCTTGCCTCAGCGGCGGCGGGTCGGGAACGTCGGGCAGATCGTCTATCCAGGCGCCGATCTGGCGAGCCAGCCAAGGCCCAACCGACGTGAGGTCGGTGAGCGACCGACCGTCGGCGTGGAGCGCCGCCGCCTCTTCCGGCCAGTAGAACGCTGCTGCGCGCGCGGCTCGTTCGAACGCGCGGCGCCGGTGACCTTCGTGTTCCTCCGCCGCCCCCGCGAGGAGCTCGGCGATCTGTCCGTTCGAGAGCGTCAGCGTTGGCGCTCTCCGTGCGGCCGGAGCACCCAGTCCTGCTCCGGCAGGTACTTCTGGAGCGCCCTTGGAAGCTCGACCGACCCGTCCTCCCGCTGCCCGTTCTCCATCAGCGCGATGAGCGTCCGGCCGATCGCGGAAAGCGTCCCGTTCAACGTGTGAACCGGTCGGTTTCCGTCGGGAAGCCGCACCCTGCACTCCAGACGACGAGCCTGGTAGTCCGTGGTGTTCGAGGTGGACGTGATCTCGCGATACCGTTGCTGGCCCGGCAACCACGCCTCGATGTCGTATTTCTTCGCGGCCGACGCACCGAGTTCGCCCGTGCACACGTTCACCACCCGGTACGCGATCTCCAGCGACTGGTAGAACTCCTCCTCCCAGCCGAGGAACCGCTCGTGCTCTTCCCGAGATTCGTCGGGCAGGACGAAGCTGAACATCTCGAGCTTGTCGAATTGATGGACGCGGAACAAGCCGCGAGTGTCCTTCCCGTAGCTCCCGGCCTCCCGTCGGAAGCACGTGGAATATCCGACGTAGCGGCGCGGGAGCGATCCCGCGTCCAGGATCTCGCCCATGTGGAGCGCGGCGAGGGAGACCTCAGATGTCCCAACCAGATGCAGGTTGTCCTCGCGCGTGACGTAGATCTGCGCCTCATCGGTTGGCAGGAACCCCGTCCCAAACATCGCCTCCTCACGGACCAACACCGGAGGGACCACGGGAGTGAACCCCCGCTTCTGGGCGAAATCCAACCCGTACTGAACGAGGGCGAACTGGATCCTGGCCGCCGGCCCGAGCAGGTACGCGAACCGGGCGCCGGACGTCCGCGCGCCGCGCTCCATGTCGATCATCCCGAGCGCTTCTCCGAGAGCCACGTGATCCCTCGGTTCGAAGCCGAACTCCGGCGGTTCACCCCATCGCCTCACTTCCACGTTGTCCTCGTCCGAAACGCCGTCGGGGGCCGACGGGTCCGGGATGTTGGGGAGCCGCGCGCCGGCGTTCTTCAGCGCTTCCTCCAGACGAGCGAGTTCCGGCTCGGCCTTCTTCAGTTCGTCCGACACCTGGCGGAGGCGCTCGATCACGTGCTGTCGCTCTTCCGGGCTCGACGCGGCGCCAACCTGCCGCGATCCCTGGTTCTGCTCGGCGCGAAGCGTCTCGACACGCGCCGTCAACGCCCGCCACTGCTCATCCAGTGCCAGGAGTGCCTGGACGTCCTGTTCCGCACCGCGCCGGGCCAGGCCTTCGCGGAACGGTTCCGGATTTGTGCGGATCGCTTTGAGGTCGAGCACGGGCCTAGGCCTCCCGCTCGCCTCTACCGCGTGTCGGCGGTCTGACGGCGCGCAGCCAGCGCTTCTCTGATGGCCTGCTGCTCTTCATCGGAGAGATTGTGGACGCTGGCCCCTCTCGCCACCGGCTTGGCGTACGACCTGCTCTCCTGTCGCCCGTTGATCGATGTGATTACCACACCGTCTCCCTGTCCATCGAGCAGCGCCGCCGAAAAGGAGAGCCGACCACCCATGTCTTCGAATGCATCGAATCGGACGACGCCGACGTTTCGGATCGACGTTTCGGCAAGGTCCTCCAGTTTCCGCTCCGCGCTGGCGAGCTGCCGAACCGCGGTTTCCAGGCGCTTGATCGCTTTCGCATGCGCCTCGAGCTGCGACTGGAGCCGCTTGTCGAGCGGGACCGCGGATACCGCGGAGCGTTTTCCAACCTGAAGGATGACGACCGTCGCGAGAGCGATCACCGAAAGCGCGAGGCTTACCAGAACCAAAGCGCTCAAGACCGTATCGGAGAAGGTCACGGACCCTTTCTTCTCCGGAAAAGGCCGCGGCGCTTGGGGGCGTCACTGCGCCGGCCAAGCATCTCCGGCGATCCTTCGGCCTGCGGCGGGGGAATGGAGACGGCGCCCGGCCGAGACGCCTCGCCCGCCGTTTCGTCGAGAGCCTTTTCGGGTTCGGTCGTTCCGCTTTCGTCTTCTGTGTCCACCACTCCTCCAGCCACCGTGGTGGCGGCGACCGTCGCCGCGTCGGAGTTCCTGGCCTCGGATTCTGCGGCGGGTGCATCGACCGGCACGGCGGAAAGCGGGTTCGGCGCCGGCTCCGGAGACGACAGCGCCGGTTCCTCGGGACGCGGTTCGGTCTCCTCAGGACTTGGTGTCGGGCGAGCGTCGCCAACTGCCGGAGCCGGCGGCGTGTCTTCCTTTTTCGGCGTCTGCTCGGTCGCCGTTGCCGGTGGTGCTTGCGGCTCCGCAGCCCGGGGACGCACACCCAGTGCATGTTCGATCCGGTCGCCGAGCCTGCGGCTCTCCGTCCGGATCTGCGCCAGAAGGAGGAGCGAAATGCCGAAGATGATCAGACCGAGTCCGGCGGCCCCGCCGGAGAGGAGAAACGGAATCTGGCAATCGACACAGCTCACCTGGGCGGCGCCGGCCCACCCAAATCCGATCGCCACTCCGCCGCCGGTTGCGATCAGCAGGCCAAGAACCCGCATCCACCGCGTCTGCCTCGCCGGCCCTCTGGGCTTCCGACGCCGCTTTTGGCCTTTCGGTCGCGCCGGACCTCGAACTCCTCCCTCGCCCGGCGGGCGCCCTGGCCCCGGGGGGGCAGAAGCCTGCGACTCACCGAGCGCCCGGCGCTGCTTCGCCTTTCGTCTAAAAACCACGGCAACAGCCTCCCATCTGCGGGCAGAAGGGCTCATCAGCCGATGGGGCGCGTCGTTATGGAACGAGCTTACGGAGTGGAGCGAACTCCCGCCAGCGAGACTACTCGGAGCTGTTTCGGAGCGAGGCGAGCCACCGCTGGGCGGCGCGGACCGCTCGGCCCAGGCCGGCCAGCGACTTTAGGAACAGGCCGCCGAGCGCAACTCGCGATGGGATCTCGAAGGCATTGGACTCGCCGGCGACGGCGCTCTCACCGCGTCCCTCCGGTTCGACCACCAGGTACGCCACGCCGCCCAACAGCAGGAGGGCCAGAGGGAGCAGCAGCCATAGCGCCTTCGGCGCGCGTGCCACCGCTGAACCGACCGCCACGTCCCTGGTGCTCTCGGCGACCTTCTGCGGTACGCCTTCGTTCACCGGACCGCCGTACGCGCTCTGGTAGTACGGCCTACCGGGACCTGACCCGTCTTCGGAGAACTGAGTGGTGCCGCCACCGCCGCTGTACCGCGGCCCCTGATACAGCCCACCAGGGTTGTACGACCCGCCGTATGCGGGATATCCCGCGTAGTAGCCACTGGAGGAAGGAATCTTGTAGCGAGGGCTGGACGGTCGATTCGGTCGCACCGTTGGGCGCGTGGTGGTCGGCAGTCCGATGTTCGACGAGGCCGACGGCTGCTGGATGACGGGGCGCGACTGTGCGGCGAACGTTGCCCGGCCAGCGTACGCGGCGCCACCCGAAAGCAGCGAGCCCGCAATCTGCACGGGAACCACGCGAACTTCGTAGACACCGGAAGGGTTCGGGATGGTCACGGATTCCTTGCCGCCGCTCGATCCTTCGGAGCTCCTGACGAGTTCGGAACCTCTGAACACGTACAGGTTGAAGTTGTTCGAGGAGTCAAACGCGATGGAGATGTTGAGCGACCCCGTAGCCTGACTCCAGTTGACGGGAGCGAGCTTGATGAATACGTGGTCACAGAGGACGTCTTGCCTGTCGATGGAGGGTGGGCACGCTGACGGCGTGGCCGTTGGAGTCTTGAATCCGGCGACCTTCCATGTGTACGACTGCCCCGGACGGAGGGCCGCTTCCTTCGCGGCGAACGCGGGCCCCGCCAAGGCCAAGACCAAGGCAGCCACGCTGCAAGCGATGATCGAACGGCGCATCATGTCGTTACCGCGGGCCCTTCCTCCTTGAGCCGATTTGTTAGTCAATTGTAACTAGCCCGAGTCAGGAATGCCACTGCGTTTTTTTGGCTGCTCGACTGCCCGGCTCCCCCTCTTTTGTACGCCGAGATGGCTTTGAGAAAAGCCCGCTCGGCCGGTACTGTTAGGAGGCTAGATTACCCCCCTGACCTGGGAATCTCTCCTTTGCGCCCCTGTAACGGGGCACGGCAGGGACTTTGAAGGCGGTGGCGCGGGCGATGCGGGGTGGCCCTTCAGGCCTACAGACGAAAAGGCGTAAGACGGTGTCGAGCGACAAATCGCGAACCTCGGGGTCTCTACTGAGGAGGATCAAGGCCGCGTCCGCAGCTCTGGCCGTGCTGGCCGTGGCGTGTGGCCAATGGGAAGGTGCCCATCAACCTACCCAGGACGAGCTGGCCTCCAGGCGGCTCGGAGCGACCGCGCTTATTCCCGCCGACAACGGCGAGAACAGTGGTCCTCCGCCCAAGAGTGTTCGCAAGGTCATCGTCGTCAAGCGGATCAAGAAGGTGGTCCGCGGGGGCGGTCCATTCGTCATCTGCCCGGTACAGGCAAAGGGTTATTACTCGAACGACTTTGGCGCGCCGCGCTATGCGGGCGGGTATCACCCACATGAAGGCAACGACATCTTCGCCGACTTCGGCAGCCCGATCGTTGCGCCCTTCGACGGTCGTGCGGAGACGGCGGCGAACCGGCTCGGCGGGCTGGCCGTGAAGGTGTTCGGACGAGACGGGTACGTGTACAACGCGCATCTGATCGCGTACGGAAAGATGGGTGAGGTGAAAGCGGGAACAGTCATCGGATATGTCGGCAACACTGGCGACGCCATCGGGGGTCCGCCTCACAACCATTTCGAGTGGCATCCCAAGAATGGTCGGGCCGTCAATCCGTATCCATATCTCCAGCAAGTGTGTCGCTGAGGAGGCGCAGGTGGACGGGCAACGGCTCGAGGAACTCGAGAAGAAGAAGTTCGACGTCGGACTGACGCACGAGGAAGCCAACGAGCTCGGCCGGCTCCTCGCCGAGCGAGCGGGCAAACCGTACGGGAACGCGGAGTCGCGGATCCACCCCGACCTTCCGACCCGAGAGCGCGAGGAGAAGCCGTACAGCGAGCCGGAGGTCCGGCAGGCTCGAGGAGTAGATCCTTCATCTGAAGAGCCCGACGCGACCGGGCCCCGAGCAGATCGAACCGCTTACTGACCCTTCGGGTCCGCCATCCCCCAGAACGAGTCGTAGGCGTACTGATCCACCGGGTGGATCCAGGCCTCGGCGAGCTTCCCATTCCGGACGTGCCAGACGTGGACACGGGGAAGATCGACGGTCTCGCCGTTTCGTTCGGCGTTCGCCTTCACCAGGCCAACGACGTGCTCCTCGCCCGCCAGCACGTCGTGGATCTCGGTTCGAAACGTTCCTCCCGAGAGAGTGGTGACCTCGGCAAAATGCCGGCGAATTGCCTCCTTCCCGCGGTACTCGCCCGCGATCCGAGAACGACCGGGGATGTGAAGGACCACGTCGTCGGAAAGAAGGTCGATGTACGCGTCGATGTCGCCGCGGGCCTGAGCGTCATAGGCCATGCGGAGCAGGATCTCGTTGTGGTGTGCGGATCCCATGCGCTAGTCGCCGCCTCGGCCGCCGTTACGGCCGCGTCCGCTGGCTCGCCGCTGTTGCGTTTTTCGCTCGGCGGCTCGCTCGCTCATGTCACTCTCCTCACAGGTAGGCGCCTGAGGAATTCCACCAGGTCACCAGGAACAGCCCCAGGACGCCGAAGCCGAAGACCGGCAGGAAGCGCTGGAGTCCCTTCCACCATCGCACGACGCCGATCTTGAGCGCCAGGAGGCCGAGCAGCGTCTCCGGCGCTTCGGTGGGTGAACGACGCGGCTTTCGGGTTCAAGAACTTGAGGCGAACCCACTCCCAACCGACGAACATCAGCAGGACCTGGTAGATCGCCAGCGCCGCGACCACGCTGGTCAGAACGATCTTGACCTCGTTACATGACCCGCGCTGATCGCCTCTACGAAAGTCTTCCACCAGAACGTCCTCGGTTGATCGCGGGATCGATCAAGACTGCCGTGGGCGAGGGGGGATTTGAACCCCCACGGCCTTGCGGCCACAGGGTCCTGAACCCTGCGTGTCTGCCATTCCACCACTCGCCCCGGGGCAACCGATGGTAGCAGCGGCGGTCCAGGCGCGATGCGGCCAGGAGAGCAAGCTGCCTCGTTATAATCCGAGCGCGCCCGGCACCAATTACTGCGACGATTAGACCGTGGGCATCCTCACAGAGTTCGAACGCCGGCTGGAACGTGTTATCGAAGGCGCGTTCGCCAAAGCCTTTCGAACCGGTCTTCAGCCGGTCGAGCTCGCCACGCGGATCCTCCGCGAGATGGAGACCAACAAGACCGTCGGCGTGGATGAAGTGTGGGTTCCAAACAGGTTCGTTTTCCGCCTGTCGGAGCAGGACCGGCAGCGCTTCGAGCAGGCCGAACGGTCGCTGAGACGTGAGCTCGAGCAGGTGGTGAGGGACGGCGCCCAGCAGCGCGGATGGTCGCTCATGGGTCCCGCCGAGGTCAAGTTCGAGACCGATGCTTCGGCCAGGCAAGGTGACTACAGCTGTGAGGCGACGTTGGCGGAGGGGCCGCCGACGCCCGGACCCATGCCGTCCCAAGCCGCGGTCCGCCGTCCCCGAACCGCAACGGGCGATCCCAGGCTGATTCTCATTCAGAACGGGAGACCGGCCAGGACGTTTGCGCTGGCGAAGGAACGGGTGATCATCGGGCGCCTGGGTGAGTCCGACATCGTCCTGGCAGATCCGGGGGTCAGCCGCCGTCACGCAGAGGTTCGAGCCGAAGATGGAGGCTACGTGATCGCCGACCTCGGCTCGACCAACGGCACGATGGTGAACGAATCGGCGATCGGCGAGCGGGTCCTCCAGGAAGGCGACCGCATCACGGTAGGGAAGACCGTCCTGGAGTTTCGGAGCCGGTAGGCCGTGCCGCCATTCGTTCTCACGGTTCTGAAAGTGGTGTTCTTGGCGCTCCTCTATTTCTTCGTGTACCGCGCGATTCGCGCCGTTGTTGTCGACCTCCGAGGCGCGCAGTCCTGGCGGGCGGAACCGCCTCGCCAGCGGGGCGCGCCGCAGGCCAGGCCGCAACGTGAACGACGGAAGGAGCCACGAACCGTCGTGGTCCTCGCCGAGCAGGGGAACCGGCTGGCCTCCGTCCCTCTCCAGGGCAACCTCCAGGTTGGCCGAGCGGATGCCTGCCAGATCAAACTCTCAGATACGTACGTCTCGAGCTTCCACGCTCGGATCTTCAGCCGGGACGGGCAGTGGTTCGTCGAAGACCTCGGTTCGACGAACGGCACCTACATGAACCAACGAAGGGTCACCAGTCCCGTTGAGGTCCGAGCCGGCGACCGCATTCGCGTCGGAAAGACGACACTGGAGTTTCGCCGATGAAGGTCGTGATTGGCGCTGGCTCCGACATCGGTCGGGCACGGGAGCGGAACGAAGACAGCTACGTGGTCGAGGAGCCGCTGTTCGCGGTGGCCGATGGGATGGGTGGCCATCGGGGCGGCGCCGTGGCGTCTTCGCTCGCCGTCGAGACGCTCCGCGAGGTGCTCCAAGACGAAGACGTCGCCCCACGGGCGCTGATCGAGGAAATCAAGGCAGCGAACCAGCGAGTCCTCCAACGCGGCGAGGCCGACCGCGAGCTTCGAGGGATGGGCACCACCCTGACGGCATTGCTCGCGGATCAAGGCAAGGCGCACATCGCCCACATCGGGGATTCGCGCGCGTACCTGTTGCGTGACGGTTCGCTCAAGCAGCTGACCGAAGACCACACGCTGGTTCAGCGGATGGTGATGGAAGGGAAGCTTCTTCCCGAGGAGGCCGAACGGCATCCGCAGCGCAGCATCCTCACTCGCGCCCTCGGAGTCGATGAGGACATCGACCCCGACACGATGACGCTCGATCCCATCCTCCCGGGAGATCGCCTCCTGCTCTGCACTGACGGCCTGACCAGCATGCTCGACGGCGAGCGAATCGAGGAGGTGCTCCAGTCGGAGAGGGATCCTCAACGCGCCGCAGACATCTTGATCGACGACGCGAATGCCGCCGGCGGAGACGACAACATCACCGTGCTGGTCATCGACTTCATCGATGACGGCGCTCCCGTGGCGAATGGCGCTACGGCGTCCAGCCAACATGGCGCCTCGCCGGAATTCGGAGGTGCGGCGGCCGACGTCGTGGATGCCGTGCCCGCCGCCGAGGATTCCGCCGAAGGTGAGACCGGCGTCATCCCGCTCCCCTCACAAGAACCAGGCATGGCTGGACCGGTTGAGGAAGGCGAGCCCGTCGTAGCAGCGCGAGCCGCCCGGCCGCGGAGGAGACGGTGGGCGAGGGTCACCGGGTGGAGCCTCGTTGTCGTGGCCCTCCTGGTCGGCGTCTTCGTGGGAGGCCGCATCTACCTGAACAACCAGTGGTATGTCGGAATCTCTGGAGACCGCGTGGCCATCTACAACGGCATTCCGACCGAGGTGCTCGGGGTGGAGCTATCCCACGTCGAGGAGCCAACCAACATTTCAGCCCGTCGCGCGGAACGGCTCCGGCCGTGGCGCGGTCTGAGAGATGGAATCACCACCGGAAGCCGGGAAGAAGCGCAGACCATCGTGAGCGAGATTCGCCGCGACGTCGCCCAAAATCAAAGGGACAGGGCCCCGTAGATGCAGGCAGCCAATCCGTACCGGGCAGTTCGGGGGACCCAGCTCGCGCTGACCATCCTCGCGGTCCTGCTGTCCGTCGCCGCGTACCTCCTGGCGGCGGTGGGCAAGACAGGGGAGACACCTCCCGAAATCGGTGCGTTCGTCGGCGTGCTGGCCGGCGTCTACCTGGTCGCGCACCTGCTGATCGTTCGAGTCGCTCCGGGCGCCGACCCGGTCCTGTTACCGACCGCCGCCGTCCTGGCGGGAATCGGGTACGCCGTGATCTTTCGTCTGGACGCCGAGCTGGCGCATGCCCAGTTCGGGTGGTTAATGGTCGCGCTGGGCC
>JALYGK010000022.1 GCA_030777105.1 Actinomycetota bacterium
ATGAAGGGACCGGCGGGCGGCTCGCCGCCCTCGCGCTGCTTCGCCAAGCGCCGGTCCTACCGGGACGGCAAGGGTCGAACAGCTGGGTGGTCTCCGGTGAGCGGACAGCGACGGGCATGCCGCTCCTGGCGAACGATCCGCACGTGTTCGTCCAGGTTCCTTCGATGTTCTACGAGGTCCACCTTTCGGCTCCCGACCTGGAGACACGGGGCGTTGCACTGCATTTCGCCCCGGGCGTCGTGATCGGGCACAACGAACGCATCGCGTGGGGATACACGACGCTTCCCGGCGATTCACAGGACCTGTTCATGGAGCGGCTGAACGAAGACGGAACCGCGGCGCTCTACAACGGCGTCTGGGAACAGCTCGCCGTGCACCGAGAAGAGATCCACGTTCGGGGCCGCTCCGAGCCGGAGATCGTGGAAGTTCGCGAGACGAGACACGGACCAATCCTCGAGTCGTACATGGTCGGGATGGTGAACCCCGAAGTCGTGGAGGAGGGGCTCCGCGAGACCTACGCCATGCGGTGGGTCGGGGGAGAGGAGATCACCAGCCCGTCCACGGTTCACAAGGTCAGCACCGCAGAGAACTTCGATCAGTTCCGCGCGGCCCTCGCGGACTGGACGTGCTCGGGGGTTCACGCAGTGTACGCCGACGTCGACGGCAACATCGGCTACCAGGCCGCCGGGCTCTATCCGATCAGGAAGAAGGGCGACGGGACCGTGCCGGTCCCCGGTTGGACCGACGAGTACGAGTGGGACAGCTACATCCCGTATGAAGCGCTTCCGTGGGCCCTGAACCCCAAAGAAGGCTTCATCGCCACGGCGAACAACCGGCCGCACGGTGAGTCGTATCCATACTTGATCGGGCGGGACTTTCTCCCTCCCTATCGCGCACGACGCATCTCCCAGTGCATCACGGAGCGCGCGGTTCACGACGTCGAGTCGTTCGCTCGGATGCAGATGGACACGGTGTCACTGCCGGCACGGCTGATGGCGCCGCATCTCGTCGCCATAGAACCCAACGACGATCGTCAGAAGCAGGCTCTGGCCATCCTGGCGGAATGGGATTTCGACCTGAGAGCGGATTCGGCGGCCGGAGCGATCTTCGAGGTCTGGTGCTGCCGGATCGCCGACGAAGTGCTGCTTCCGCATCTGGGCGCCGAACTCTACCGGCATTTCCATTCACATCGGCAGTGGGGAACCCTCGCCTTTCAATATGAAGTGCTTCCCACGATCCTCGAGTTCCCGACCGCCAGGTGGTTCGGAGAGGACGGTCACGAGGGACGCGACAAGGTCCTTCGGCGTGCGCTCGATCGCGCGCTGGAGGAGCTGACCGACGCGCTCGGCGACGACATGTCGGAGTGGCAGTGGGGCGCGCTTCATACCGTTCAGTTCGCGGGGCGCTTCTCGATCCTGCCTGACCTGGGAGAGCTGTTCATGGCGGGCGAAGGTCCGCTGGGTGGGGACGAACAGACCATCGCCCAGGGCCAGTACGAACCCGGGACCCCGTACAAGGCGCTGGTAGTCCCGGCGTGGCGGCAGATCATCGACCTGAGCGACCTCGACGCATCGGTCGGCGTTCAGCCACCAGGCCAGTCCGGCAATCCCGCCAGCCCCCACTTCAACGATCAATTCGACCTGTGGATGACCGGCCGCCATCACCCCTTGGCCTTCAGCCGCCCCGCCGTGGACGCGCACGCCGAATCAACGCTCAACCTGCTTCCTCCCGAATAAGCTGGAGTCATGCCGAGGTCCAAAGCGAAGCGCCGGCGATACCAGCCGCCGCCGAAGAAGAAGCCCAAGCCGAGCCCGCGATGGTTCGGAGTCCTGGTCCTGACGATCATGGCGATCGGTGTGCTGATGATCATCCTTAACTACCTGGGGCTGATTCCGGGGACCGGCGGCCAGGCGACGAACTTCTACCTGTTCCTCGGTCTGGGGTTCATTGCGGTCGGCTTCCTGGCGGCGACGCAGTGGCGTTGACCGGAAGCTAGCCGTGCCGATCTACGAATACCGCTGTCGCTCCTGCGGCAACACGCAAGACGAGATCCAGCCGATGGGCGCGCCGGCTCCTGACCCGTGTCCGGTGTGTGGCGGAGAGCTCCGGCGGGTGTTCGGACGTGTCGGGGTGCGGTTCTCCGGGTGGGGGTTCGGCACCACCGACTCCCTGCTTCCGGACGACCGGCCGAAGAAGGACTTCAAAACGCTGCGCGAAAAGGCGGAGGAGATCGCCGAAAGCTGACGCGCTCTAGTTGAGCTGCGGCTGTTGGCGCGGCCGTCTGGTCACCTGCATCGGTTCGCCACAGTGACGGGGGATCTGGATCTCGCCCACTCGGGTAACGTGGAACTCCGTTCCGCACTCGGCGCACACCAGGAAAACGTCAAGGTCCTGGACGTCCTCCGGTTCGACCTTCTCGGTGGGCCGAAGGCCGGCGATGGCGCGGAGGAACACATACCCTCCCAACACCATCAGCAGGAAGAACGCGACCGCGACGAACCAGAGAAGCCATGTGGCGATGCCCAGCATGCTTCAAGCTTACGGGCTAGTCCGGATCGACCATTCTCCAGCCGCTGCCTTCCCGGAGGCGTTTTTTCGACATGGGTCGCGGGTAATCCGGAGGGGTAACAAGGCATGTACATGCAGGCGCCCCTGAGTGGGGAAGGAGAAGCCATGGTGCCTTTGATAGCCCAAGTCGCCACCATCCTGTGGGTCCTGGCGGTGATCCTGGTGATCGCCGGAATCGTGACGCTCCTCAGAGGTGGCATCGTGCTCGGCATCGTCCTGATCATCGTGGGACTGCTGGTCGGCCCCGGCGGCGTCAGCATCTTCACGGACTAGCAAAGCGCGACGGCCGGGAGGTGGGAAGCCTCCCGGCCGCAGCTTTCGATCTCCGCGTTCGACCGCGTGATTGAGCTGGTTCAGACCGTAGCCTGACTCCTCCGCCAGAGGAGTACGGAAAGGGCGAGGAACCACACCGTCACGAGCACGGACGAGATCGTGAAGAGCACCATGAACGCGAAGTCGGTTACCTCTCCAGCCAGGAAGTTGATCGTGCCGGCTGCGAGCCCGATTACTCCGGCGACGATGGCCAGGCCGGCCACCCATCTCGGGTAGGTCCCATCGGTCCAAAGAGCGATCCCGCCGACGATCGGTGTGGCGCCGAAGAACGTGAGCATCGTTCCAATGAAGAGGGCGTTCTCGAAGCTCGCGATTCCCTCGGCGGCTGTCGCGATTACGGCTTGGGCCTCGCCGGTGGCAGTAGCCCACGCCTGAGCCAAACCCCACAGGCCGAATCCGTCCATCATGAACGAGACCAGGGTGACGGCGCTGCTGACGAGGACGATGCCGACAGCCGGTCGAGCCCATGGCGAGGGGCCCGAAGCGATGGATCGGTACACCGCCATGAACGTGATAACGCCCAGCACCAGCGCCACAACGAATCCGAGGTGCACCACGAGCCAGGGGCCGAAGTCAGCAATCCGCTGCAGCGTGGTCGCGCTGTCCTCGCCGAAGAGATTCCTGGGGTGCACGGCGTTGGTCAGGAGTGCAATTGCGGTGCCGATGAACCCCGCGATCGCGCCCGCTCGGTACAGCGTTCGATCGGATCTCGCGGCGACGCCGGCTTCCCGATCACGAGTTGGGGCCTGAACGGTCGTAGCCACTCTCCCGCCTCCTTCCCATTTCTCCCGCTACTGACTGAACGACAGTCAGCAATTCTAGGGGAGGAGGCGGGTCCACGCGAATCCCGGACCTGGCGCCAGTTGCGCTATCCGGTTGGCGGATCCGCCGCTAGCCCAGGCGCTCGATGATGGTGGCGTTGGCCATGCCGCCGCCTTCGCACATCGTCTGAAGCCCGTACCGGCCGCCCCGGCGCTCCAGCTCATGGAGCATCGTGGTCATCAGCTTCGCTCCGGTCGCCCCCAGCGGGTGGCCAACCGCGATGGCTCCACCGTTCGGGTTCACGTGCTCCTCGAACCACTCGTCGGAGACGCCGAGCTCCCGCTGCCACGCCAGGACGACGGAGGCAAAGGCCTCGTTGATCTCGACGACGTCGATGTCCTCCAGCGTGAGCCCCGCCCGCTCCAGCACCCTCTTCGTCGCCGGAATCGGCGCGGTGAGCATGAGAATCGGCGAGTCGCCGGCCAGCGAAAACGAGAGGAATCGGCCCCGGGGCGTGACCCCGAGCTGCTCCGCCTTCTCCCTACTGGCGATCAAGACGGCCGACGCGCCGTCGGAAATCTGCGACGAGTTACCCGCTGTCACCGTCCAGTTCAGCTGTCCCGGGAACATCTCCTCGAACGTCGGGTTCTGAAAGGCGGGGGCGAGCGTTCCCATCTTCTCCCGGTTCGGCTCGAACCGGATGCCTTCGTCGTAGTCGAGCAGGACCTGCTCACCTTCTCCGCCGGTCACCTTGAGCGGAAGGATCTCTCGCTTGAAGTAACCGTTCTTCGTGGCCTCCGCGGCTCGAAGGTGCGATCGGTATGCGAAGTCGTCCGAGTCCTCACGGGTGATGCTCCACTTCGAAGCGATCAGGTCCGCCGAGATGCCCTGGGGAACGATTTTCCCCTCGTAGCGGGCGAACATCTGCTGCCCGAAGGGGTTCTGTCCCATCATCGACGAGCCCATCGGGACGCGCGTCATGTTCTCGACGCCGGAGGCGACCACCAGGTCGTAGGCGCCGGCCATCACGCCCTGCGCCGCGAAATGGATGGACTGTTGCGAGGACCCGCACTGCCGGTCAACCGTGGTGGACGGAATGGTCTCGGGGAATCCGGCCGCGAGCCAGCCATTGCGCCCGACGTTGATCGACTGCTCTCCGACCTGGGAGACGCAGCCGGTGATGTTGTCTTCTATCTGTCCGGGGTCGACCCCGGCCCGCCCGACGACTTCCTTCAGCGCCTCGGCGAGGAGGTCGACCGGGTGAGTGTCCTTGAGTGAGCCGTTCCGCTTTCCGATGGGCGTCCGAACGGCCTCGACGATGACGGCCTCGCGAATCTCAGGCATGGCCGAAGCTCCTTCCTCTGCTCGATGAAGAACCTACCGACTAGTAACAAATCTTAGCCCAGAGTATGCCCGGCCGCCCGGTGGCTCAATCGCGACCGCCGCGGGACCAGGGCGAGGAGCGCGGCCGGAGCGAGGAGACAAATCCAAAGAGCCGTGTCCAGGCCCGCCTTAGCGGCGAGAACAGCAACGCCCAGAGGGAGGAATGCTCCGAAGAGACCGAATGCGCTCGAGAGCGAGACGGCAATCCCGCTGTGCTCGGTCAACTCCGCATAGAGCTTGGCGTTCGGTACGGAATACCAGCCGGCCGTGCTAACGGCTAGCGACGCGAGAAGCACGACCTTAGCCCAGGGCGCCGGCACGATAAGGAAGCTCACAAATAAGGCGGCGGCCACGAGAGCGGAAGTTCGTAAGTATCGGCCACCAGAAACCCGGGTGAGAAGAGCGATCAGCGCCGTGGCCCCCACGAGCGCTGCAATCGTCCAAACGCCCACGACTAGTCCGGCGCCCGCAGCGCTGAATCCCACGACATCCACGAAATAAAGCGCGAGATACGCACCAAAAACTTCGAGCATGAGGTCCGCGAGCTGGAGAAGGATCAACCAACGTACGACGTTGCGATTGCGAACCTGACGAATGGCTTCTCGGAAATTGGCCACGACCGTTGCACCGTTCGAACCCCCTGAGTACACCGCGCCGGCCGACGCCGCCCCAATAACCAAGGTTGCACCCAGCGCGGCCAGAAAGAGAATGGGAATCCGCCACGAGATCCCTGCTGCCGCCGCCGCGGTGACCAGCACTGGTCCGCCGACTACTCCGACGGATCCCGCGAGGTCCCACTTCACCATGTTGCGTTCTCGACGGTCAGGCTCTAGGTCCATCAAGGTCGCCTGCGAGAGGCTGACGAACGCTCCTGAAGCGGGCCAGATCAGGATGAAGGCGGCGAGGAGAACGAGGAAGCTCATCGCGCCTGCGACCGCCACCAAACCAAGGGCAAATGCAACGCCTCCTGCCAGAACCAAGACTCGCTTGTGCCCCGACTGGGCAAGGATCCCGAAAGAGGGCTCGATGGCCGAAGACAGGAATGTCGGCATGCTAAGGAGCAGACCGACGTCCTGATAGGAAAGGTGGAGATCGTTCCGGATGAGCGGCAGGGCCGCTCCCCACACCGCGAACACGAGCTCGTCGAACAGCTCGATCGCGAGCAGGATCACGATCGGGCGCTTCAGGCGCCCTGCTCGAACGAGTTAACGGAACGGCAAGCGCATCCTCACATCAGGATGGGCGGGTTTCGCTTCGCCGTCAACCGGTCTCCGATCGCGCCCACGCCAAATATCGCTCGTCGACGAACGACGACTCCACCACGGTGATCTCGGGGGTGTCGTACGGGTGCCGGTCGCGGACGAATTGGATCAGGCGCTCCAATCCTTCGCTCGGCACCTTCATCAAGCAGAGGAACTCAACGGCTTCCTCCAGTGTTCCCTTCCACCGGTACACACTGGTGATGGGGCCGATGACCTGAACGCATGCGGCGGTCCGCGCGTCCACGGCATCATGGGCGAGCGACAGAGCCTGTTCGCGGGACTCGAGCGTCGTGACGATTTGAACCAGAGACATGCGAGGTCTACAGCCCCTCGAACGCCGACGCCAACAGTTGGTCCTGCTCGGCACCGTGGAGGGTGGCGCTCCCGGACGCGGGGCTCCCGCTCTCGACGCGAGATACGTGGGTAAAGGCGACGCCGTCGGGAAGCACGCGGTGAAGCCACCAGTGGACGAACCGGTAGGCGCCCATGTTCTCCGGCTCTTCCTGGACCCAGCGCACGTCGGTCACCTCCGGATACCGCGCGACCTGTTCCAGGATCTGGTCAGCCGGGAAGGGATAGAGCTGTTCCACCCGTACCAGGGCCGCGGTGGTCACGCCGCGCTTGTCCCGCTCCGCGAGCAGGTCGTAGTAGACCTTTCCCGAGCAGAGGATCACGCGCTTGACGCTGTCCGGGGCCGGATCGTTCGGATCGGCGAGCACCTCTCGGAAGTGGCCGCTCACGAAATCGTTGGTGCTACTGGCGGCGACCGGAAGGCGCAGCAGCGACTTCGGGGTGAAGACGATCAACGGCTTCCGAATGTCTCGATGCACCTGCCGTCGTAAGACGTGGAAGTACTGGGCCGGCGTGGTTGGGACCGTGACCTGGATATTGTCCTCCGCGGCGACTTCCAGGAACCGCTCGATGCGGCCGCTCGAGTGCTCGGGCCCCTGGCCTTCGAAGCCGTGCGGCAGAAGCACCACCAGGCCGCTGGTCTGGCCCCACTTGTCCTCGCCTGCCACGACGAACTGGTCGACGATCACCTGGGCCTCGTTGACGAAGTCGCCGAACTGCGCTTCCCAGCTGACCAGCGCGTCCTTCGCGACCACGGAAACCCCGTACTCGAAACCGAGCGTGGCGAACTCGTTCAGCGGACTGTCGTAGATGAGGAACGGCGCCTGGTCCGGGGAAAGCTCCTTCAGCGGAAAGTACTCGCGCTCGGCGTGGTAGTCGACGAGCACCGCATGGCGCTGGCTGAACGTTCCGCGCCGCGAATCCTGTCCGGTCAGGCGCACCGGAATGCCGTCCAGCACGAGCGAGCCGAACGCCAACGCCTCACCGAGCGACCAATCCACTCGGTTGTTTTCCAGGAGGTCGCGGCGCCGCTCCAGCTGCTTCGCCAACTTCGGGTGCGGCGTGAACCCCTCTGGCCATGACGTGACGGCACGAAGGATCCGATCGAGCACCTCTCGTTCGACTCCCGTTTCCACGGGCGGGCGAACCGCCACTGGTTCGGGTGGCGTGAGGTCGACCTTGGCGGGCGGCGGAGTGGTCGCTTTGGTCTCTTCGAACGCCTGCTCCAGCCGCTTGCGGTAGTCCTCGAGGGCACGTTCGGCTTCCTCCACGGTGATGTCGCCGCCGTTCACGAGCGCCTCCATGTAGACCTTCCTGACCGACCGGCGGGATTCGATGTCCTGGTACATGAGCGGCTGGGTGTAGCTGGGGTCGTCGCCCTCGTTGTGCCCGTACCGCCGGTAGCAGACCAGGTCGATGACGACGTCCTTCCGGAACTGCTGGCGGAAGGCGAGCGCGAGCCGGCTCACCCAGACACACGCCTCCGGATCGTCGCCGTTCACGTGGAAGATCGGCGCCTGGATCATCTTGGCGATGTCGGTGGCGTAGACGCTCGACCGACCAGCCGAAGGAGCGGTGGTGAACCCAAGCTGGTTGTTCACCACGACGTGAACCGTTCCTCCGGTGGTGAAACCGGGAAGCGCGCTCATCGAGAGCGTCTCGGCTACCACGCCTTCGCCGGCGAAGGCAGCGTCGCCGTGCAGGAGCACCGGCAGGACCTTCGACCGGTCCTCTCCATACGTCCAGTCCTGCAAGGCCCGTGCCATTCCTTCCACGACGGGGTCGACCGCTTCGAGGTGACTCGGATTGGAAGCGAGCTCGACGGCGATCGTTTTCCCGTTCCGGCCTGTGAATTTGCCCGTAGCGCCCACGTGGTACTTGACGTCACCGGACCCCTGAACCGTGTCCGGGTCGATGTCGCCCTCGAACTCGCGGAAGATCCGGCCGTAGCTCTTCCCGACGATGTTCACCAGGACGTTGAGCCGCCCCCGGTGCGCCATCCCCATCACGACTTGCTCGACGCCCTGCTCGGAAGCGTTCTCGAACAGCACGTCGAGCATCGGAATCAGCGACTCGGAGCCCTCGAGGCCGTAGCGGCGGTGTCCGACGTACTTGGTGTGCAGGAACCGTTCGAACACTTCCGCGGCGTTGAGGCGCTCGAGCACGTGCCGCTTGTCGTCTAACGGAAGATCTCGAGAGACGCCCTCGACCCGCTCCTGGATCCACCGCTTCTGGTCGGGCTCCTGAATGTGCATGTACTCGATCCCGGCCGTGCGGCAGTAGGTATCGCGAAGGAGGTCGAGGATCTCACGGAGCGAGCGCTTCCGACGGTCGCCCGGAAGGTCGTCCACGAAGAACTCGCGGTCGAGGTCCCACAGCGTCAGCCCGTGGAATTCGGGATCCAGCTCCGGGTGGTGGAGCACCCTGTCCGTCCCAAGCGGGTTGAGGTTCGCGATCAGATGGCCGCGGACCCGGTACATGTTGACGAGGCGAAGGACAGCTGCCTGTTTCTCGTCGAAGCCGTCCGCAGGTTCCGTTCGTGGCGTGGTTCCGCGATCAGCCGTCCACCGGACCGGTTGATACGGGACCTCGAGGCTCTCGAACACCTCGTCGTAGAAGCCGTCCGCTCCGAGCAGCAGCTCTTCGAGCCGGTCGAGAAACAGCCCCGATTCAGCGCCCTGGATCACGCGATGGTCGTAGGTGCTGGTGACGCCGATGACCTTCCCCACACCAAGTTCGGCGAGCGTCGCCGGGTCGGTGCCCTGATATTCGCTGGGGTAATCGATTCGCCCCGTCGCCACGATGAGGCCCTGGTTCGGCATGAGCCGCGGCACCGAGAGCTGCGTGCCGATGGTTCCCGGGTTCGTCAGCGTGACGGTGGTGCCGCGGAAGTCGTCCGGCGTAAGTTTGTTGGCGCGAACCTTTCGGATGACGTCTTCGTACGCCGTCCAGAATTCGGCGAAGTGCATCTCGCTGGCGCCCTTGATATTGGGGACGAGGAGGCTTCGTGCGCCGCCTTCCTTCTCCACGTCGACCGCCAGGCCGAGGTTCACGCTCTCGGGACGGACGACGTGGGGATGGCCGTCCACCTCCATGAAGTAGGACTTCATGACCGAAACGGCCTCCAACGCGCGAAGGATCGCGTACCCAATCAAGTGGGTGAAGCTGACCTTTCCTCCCCGCCTCTGGGCGAGAAAGCCGTTGATGATCCGCCGGTTCTCCTCCAGGAGCTTCGCCGGGACGAACCGGAACGAGGTTGCGGTCGGGATCTTGAGGCTGGCCTCCATGTTCCGAACGATCCGCTCGGCGCCGAACCGAATCCGCTCCGCGCCTTCCGGGACGCGTGACGGCCCGGCGGCCGGCGATACACCCTCGCTACCGCTCGGGGGCGCCGCCGGCCTTGTCGTCGCCCCAGGTTCCGTAACGGTCTCCACCCTCACCGCCGTTTCGGCCGCCCCTGCACCGCTTCCATCCCCGACCTTTTGCTGCGTCTCGAGCGTCGGTCGGAAGTCTTCGAAGAACTCTCTCCAAGCCGCACCGACGGATTCGGGATTCTCTCGGAACCGCCGATACATCTCGTCGACGAGCCACATGTTCGGCCCAAGGGCGGATGGATCAATCTCGGTGTGTCCGCTCATACGGTCCTCTCGTGTGGCGGGGGCCGCCTCTCTTGTTATCCCCGATTCGAGCGTACCGCTCCTACGAGGAGCGCAGGTATTCGACGGTCTCGCGGAGACCGTCTTCGAGCGCCGTCCAGGGCTTCCACCCGAGCTCCTTCTCGGCGAGCGCGCAATCCAGGGCGCTGCGGAGCAGATCGCCTTCTCGAAACGGCCCGAAGTGCGGCTTTCTGCGAAACCCCACTGCGCCCGCCACCAGCTGGTAGATCCGATTCACGGACGTCTCGAGGCCGGTGCCGACGTTGTACAGCCCCCCCGAGCCACGCTCGTTGGCCAGGGAGAACGCGTGGACGGTGTCGTCGACGAAGAGGTAGTCACGCGTCTGGTTGCCGTCACCGAAGATGGTCGGCGTCTCACCGGCGAGCATCTTCGACCCGAAGATGGCGACCACGCCGGCCTCACCGTGCGGGTCCTGCCGGGGACCGTAGATGTTCGCCAGCGCCAGGGCCGTGAAATCGACGCCCCGGTGCTCTCGGTAGAAGCGCAGGTAATCCAGGGCGACGGCCTTCGAGATCCCGTAGGGCGAGACCGGCCGGGCGCCACGGATGGCGGTTTCCTTCACCGGGATGGTGCGTGGCTCGCCGTAGAGCGTGCCTCCGGACGCGGCGAATACGACCTTCCGAACGCCACTCGCCACCGCCGCCTCCATGAGGTTCAGCAGTCCGAGGATGTTGACGCTCGCGTCGAGCATCGGGTTCTCCACCGAGACAGCCACGGAGGCCTGCGCCGCCAGATGCATGACCACGTCGGGCCTATGGCGGTCGACGATGGTTCGAAGTCCTTCCAGCCGAATGTCGAGGTTGTAGAACGTGAACTGCTGCCCGTAGCCCCGCGCCTCCGGGAGGTTCGCGATTCGGCCGGTGGACAGGTCGTCGACGCCGACCACTCGCTTCCCTTCTGCAAGGAGCCTGTCGCAGAGGTGCGAACCGATGAAGCCGGCCGCGCCTGTCACCATGACGGTATCCACGACGGGGGAGGTTAGCGCGAAGAGGAGAGTCGACTGCCACCGGCCACCGGGATGATGAACTTCAGCGCGGTGGCTCGGGCAGCTTTCGTGGTTCCCGGCGGCGTCGGAGCCGTAACGGGCGGCAACCTCTACGACAGCTACGTCATCCGAGCTCTGGAACAAGTCGG
The DNA here is from genome assembly GCA_030777105.1 of Actinomycetota bacterium. GTDB lineage: Bacteria > Actinomycetota > UBA4738 > UBA4738 > UBA4738 > JALYGK01. The sequence continues at coordinate 11,471 of JALYGK010000022.1, forward strand.
CTGGCAGGTTTCGGTGGACGAGCCGGGCGGCGGTCCGGTGGATGCCGATGTCGTCGTGATCGACAGCTTGGCATTCTCATACGGCCCACCGCGAACAGACGTCACGGTCGTCGCGCTGGCGCATCAACTGCCCAGCGAGGCGAATCGCCGCCCCGAATGGGAACAGGCCGAAGAACGAACACTCGCCTCGGCTTCATTGGTGGTGGTCGTTGCGGAACACCTCCGAGAAGCCGTGAGTCGACTCACGGACGCGCCCATTGACGTCATCTCTCCTGGCCGCGACCACGCCTGGGCGCGGGATGGCGCGACTCTCGAAGAGAACGTGGTCGTCTGCGTGGCGAACGCAGTGCCCGGCAAGGGGGTTCCCGACGCAATCACGGCGTTCCGGGAAGCGGGCATTTTAGATGGGGAGCTCGTCGTCGTCGGCCACGAGAGGGACGAAAGGGAAGCAGAAGCGATTCGGAGAGCGGCAGGGTCGGACCCGTCCGTCCGTTTTGCCGGTTTGGTCGGTCGCGAATCTCTGGCCGAGCTCTACGCCGGCGCTTGCCTGTTCCTGACCGCATCGACGTACGAGGGTTGGCCCATCGCGGTCTCGGAGGCCATGGCCAGCGGGCTTCCGATCGTCGGTTTCGACGCACCGGGCGTTCGCGACCTGGTCCGATCGGGCCGCGACGGCGTACTGGTTCCGGCAGGAGACGTCACCGCGCTGTCCGAAGCCATCCGGCACATGTTTCAGGACCGAAGTCGTGCAAGGGAGATGGGCGCCTCGGCTCGAGAACGGGCGCTCGGGTGGCCTACATGGGAAGAGACCGGCGACCGGTTCGTCCGCGCGCTGGCGAAGCTTGTTGCCTAAGTCGCCGCCCGTCCGGCACGCTAGCGGACGCCGGCGCTATATCCGCCGAAGGCTTCGTCTGACTCCCAGACGCGAACGGAGAGCGTCTCGGCTCCCTGCCCTCGAGCCAGAGGAGCGAGCGCGGCGTGCGCCCACTTCGACAGGACTTCCACGGTGACCGACTCCGCGTCCGCCGGCTTGATGAACCCGAGGTCCTTGCCGTGGAGGTCAGAGGCCAGCGACTTCACCGCGGGGAGGAACGCTTCCAGGTCCACGACCATGCCCCGCTCGTCGAGCCCCGGGCGGGACGCCGTGACCTCCATCCGGTACCGGTGCGGGTGGAGCTTGCCCTCGGCGCCCTCCGCGCCGGGGATGAGGTGGAACGCCTCGAACAGCGCAACCGCACCCACCTCGAACCGGCCGGTCATGAATAGCGAAGCGCGGCGTGAATCAGTCCTGGCTCCTCCTCGTCGATCGCAGCATACGCCCGCGACGCGTCCTCGAATGAGAATTCGTGCGTGGCGAGCAATTCCAGGGGAAGCTCTTCCATCAGCGATCTGGCAGCCGCCCGCCGGCGCGGCCGGTCCCAGCCTGCGAGCGAGCTCGAGATCGTGGAGACCTGACTGCTCTTGATCGTCAGACGGCGCCTGTGAAAGTCGGCGCCGAGCGGCAGCGGCACCACCTTCGTTCCGTACCACGACGCAACCAGGGCGGTTCCCTCGTGCCGGAGCAGCCGCAGGCTGTCGCCC
>JALYGK010000023.1 GCA_030777105.1 Actinomycetota bacterium
GTCATGGAACACCCTGACGCCTGCCCTTCCCCGGGCGGGCGTTTCGCGTATTCAGGTCGTTCGGCGTGGAGGTTGGGCTAGGTGGAGACGGACATCGGCATCGGGAAGACCGCTCGGCGCGCGTACGGCTTCGACGAGGTGGCCATCGTGCCCTCCCGCCGGACCCGTGACCCGGACGATGTCGACATCTCGTGGGAGATCGACGCCTGGCGGTTCGAGCTGCCGCTCATGGCGTCCGCCATGGACGGCGTGGTCTCGCCGGCCACCGCCATCGAGATCGGGAGGCTCGGCGGCCTCGCGGTCTTGAACCTGGAAGGGCTCTGGACCAGGTACGAGGATCCCGAGCCCGTCCTCGACGAGATCGCCTCCCTCCCGGACGACAAGGCCACTGCGCGGATGCAGGAGCTTTATCGGGAGCCGATGAAGGATGAACTGGTCGGACAGCGGATTCGGGAGATCAAGCAAGGCGGCGTGACCACCGCGGCCTCGCTTACGCCGCAGCGGGTCGCGCGGTACGCCAAGACCGTCCTGGAGGCGGAGCTCGACATCCTGGTCATCCAGGGAACCGTCGTCTCGGCGGAGCACGTCTCCACTCGGACAGAGCCGCTCAACCTGAAGGAATTCGTGGCCTCGTTCGAGCTCCCGGTCATCGTTGGTGGCTGTGCCTCCTATCAGACGGCGCTGCACCTCATGAGAACCGGCGCGGCCGGTGTGCTGGTCGGGGTTGGTCCCGGTGCGGCATGCACCACGCGGGGTGTCCTCGGGGTGGGCGTTCCGCAGGCCACAGCCATCGCCGACGCGGCCGGAGCCCGCATGGAGCACCTGCGCGAGACCGGACGATACGTGCACGTCATCGCCGACGGCGGGATGCGATCGGGCGGCGACATCGCGAAGGCCATCGCCTGCGGCGCCGACGCGGTGATGATCGGCTCGCCGCTGGCCAAGGCCTACGAGGCTCCCGGTCGCGGCCACCACTGGGGCATGGCCACGTTCCACCCCGAACTGCCAAGAGGAGCGCGCGTGGCCACCAAGCGGATCGCGTCGCTTCGCGAAATTCTCGTCGGGCCGGCGCACGAGAACGACGGCACGCTGAACCTTTTCGGCGCCCTCCGGACGTCCATGGCCACGTGCGGCTACGAGTCGGTCAAGGACTTCCAGAAGACCGAGGTCGTCATCGCGCCAGCCGTCAAGACCGAGGGCAAGTCACTTCAGAGATCGCAGGGCGTGGGAGCGCAGTGACGCACCGGTCGTGACCGACGCCCGCCCGGTTCTCGTCGTCGACTTCGGAGCGCAATACGCCCAACTCATCGCCCGCCGGGTCAGGGAGTGCCACGTCTATTCGGAGATCGTGCCGTTCGACACGCCCGTCACCGAGATCGAAGCACGCCGGCCGGCAGGTCTGATCCTCTCCGGTGGCCCGGCGTCGGTGTACGAGCCGGGAGCACCGAGCGTCGATCCAACCCTGTTCCGGCTCGGGATTCCGGTCCTCGGCATCTGTTACGGGCAACAGGCGATGGCGCAGCTTCTCGGCGGAAGGGTGGAGCCGACCGGACTACGCGAGTACGGCCGCACCGACCTGGTGGTGCGGGCCCCGGGCGTTCTCCTGAGCGATCTGTCGCCGAACGAGACAGTGTGGATGAGCCACGCCGACACGGTCACCGCTGCTCCGGATGGGTTCGACGTGACGGCCGGGACGACCTCCACACCGGTAGCGGCGATGGAAGACCGAGACCGGCGGCTGTTCGGCGTCCAGTTTCATCCCGAGGTGGCTCACACGCCGCGCGGCATGGACGTCATGAAGCGGTTTTTGTACGACGGGTGCAATCTCCTTCCGGAATGGACGCCGTCGAACGTCATCGAGCGCGCCATCGAACGAATCCGACTTCAAGTCGGTGACGCTCAGGTGCTCTCGGCGCTTTCGGGCGGGGTCGACTCCGCCGTCGCCGCGCTCCTCGTCTACAAGGCCATCGGGAAGAACCTGACATGCGTCTTCGTCGACACGGGCCTGCTTCGTGCCGGCGAGGCGGAGCAAGTCGTCGAAACGTTCGGGCAGCATTTTCACGTTCCGCTGATTCACGTCGATAAGTCAGAGCTCTTCCTTTCGAGGCTCGCGGGGGTCACGGATCCCGAGCAGAAGCGCCGCACCATTGGTGAACATTTCATCCGAGTGTTCGAAGACGTCGCCCGTGACGAAGGGAGAGAAGCCCGGTTCCTGGTGCAGGGAACGCTCTACCCTGACGTCATCGAATCGGGATCGCGTACGGCGGCGCGAATCAAGAGCCACCACAACGTCGGCGGCCTGCCGGAACGAATGGATCTGGAGCTCGTCGAGCCGCTGCGCGACCTGTTCAAGGACGAGGTCCGAAGGGTGGGAGAGGAGCTCGGGCTACCCGAGGAGATCGTGTGGCGCCAGCCGTTCCCCGGCCCGGGGCTCGCCGTCCGGATCGTCGGGGAGGTGACCCGGGAGCGCCTGCAATCGGTCCGAGCCGCCGACCAGATCGTGCAGGAAGAGGTCAAGCGAGCCGACCTAGCTGGCGAACTGTGGCAGGCGTTTGCCGTGCTCCTCAGCGTTCGAAGCGTGGGTGTGATGGGAGACGGTCGCACCTATCACAACCCGATCGTCATTCGCGCCGTCACGAGCGAGGATGCCATGACCGCCGACTGGGCCAGGATCCCCTACGACGTCCTCGAGCGGATAGCCTCTCGGATCGTCGAGGAAGTCCCCGGCGTCAATCGCGTGGTCTACGACGTCTCCTCGAAGCCGCCGTCCACGATCGAGTGGGAATAGCGAAACGCTGAGGGACTGCGGACTGGCTCCGGCGGCCCGGCGAACCACGGTCGGGCCGGTTCCGAGGGCGGTTTGACCGAAACCACCAGACCAAGCAAGAATGGCCGATGCGAACGCTCGGCTATTTGGCCGACTCCCGTCACCCAAAGGCCTCGTAGGAGTCTTACCCCGGGTTATGTCGTTGTTTCGAAGGTTTGTCGGCCATCAGGTTTCGGTAACTAGTTAGTACGGGTACGATAAGGTGTTTGCTGTAGGTCTAGCGAGGGAGAGGAGGTGAGCATGAGGACGAGAATTCGACCAACCGTCGCGGTGTTGTTTGTGGCCGCTTTGAGCCTCCTTCTCGTAGGGGTTGTCCCGTCAGCGGGGGCACAGAGTAACAAGGGCAAGATCTGCCACCGCACCGGCTCTTCGAGCAACCCGTATGTCGTGAATAGCCCTCGGAAGGGGCACACGAGCGGTGGGCACTCAACGCACCCATCGAAGGGTGGTAGGACTGATGCTGGGGCGGACTCAAATGCGCCAAGCGGCCCGACTCGGAAGTCTGGGTACAGTTGCGCGCAAGGATCACCGCCCCCACCGGGACCACCCGGACCGCCACCGGGACCGCCGGGGCCACCTGGACCGCCGGGACCGCCGGGGCCACCTGGACCACCGGGGCCACCGAACGGTGAGCCACTGCCGGTACCACCACCGCCACCGGGACCACCCGGACCACCAGGGCCACCTGGAGAACCTGGAATACCTGGAGCACCTGGTGCAGCGCCCGCTGCAGCCATTGCGGGTCAGCCGACGGTGACGGGGTAGCAAGGCAGCAACACCGTTTCAATGAGATCGGGGCGCCTACTCGGCGCCCCGATTCTCTTTTGTTGACTGGTTCTTGTTGCCTACGCACTTCAGCCGTGAACTAAGGTCCGATTGACCCTCGCACCTCCCGCACCCACCATGGGTCTCGTACGTCGAAGGATGCGAGTGGCGTCCCCCTCCGCAATGAAAGCGAATGGTCGCGGGGGAGTCCCAGTGACGACATGGATCTGGCGACGCCTGCCCGAATCGCCCCGAGACGCATAGAGCAACTCCGAAGGGAGGTGACATGCAATGCGAATTCGTCCAACCGTTTCGATTCTGTTCGTCGCGGTCTTGACCTTCCTTGTCCTGGGGGTCGTCCCCTCTGCGGGCGCGAAAGGCAAGGCGGGGAACCCGCCCGGGCTGGCGAAGGGGAACCAAGGCAAGTCATCCTCCGCTGCGTCGAAGGGCTATGGGAGCAACTCCTCGTCATCGAGAGGCAACTCGGGCAAGTCTGCAGCGGCCTCAAACGGGAACAGCGGAAAGATGACGATCTGTCATCGCACCGGCTCTTCGAGCAACCCGTATGTGGTGATCAGCCCCAGTAAGAACGCACGCGGGCACTGGTCTCACCCGAGCAAGGGTGGTCGAAGCGATAAGAACGTTCCAGCCAACGCCCCGAAGGGTCCAACCTTCAAGTCCGGCTACAGCGGTTGCTCCACCAGCGGTGGCGGTGGTGGTGGCGGCGGCGGTGGCGGC
>JALYGK010000024.1 GCA_030777105.1 Actinomycetota bacterium
CCCAACCCACCCGCCACCAGCAAGAGAGCCACTTCGTAATGCACGCTCGGCGTCAGCCGCACGGCCAGCCCGAATCGGTCGAGACCGAGCGTTCCCTCCGGCACGGCGATCCCCTGGAGCCCGCCGAACAACCCCGGAAACGCACCGAGCGCGAACGCCACGAGCCACGACACGACCCACGTTGCGATGGCGACGATCGGCCTGGTCAGCCGGATGGCGCCGACCCCGACGATCAGCCCCGCGACCCCGGCGAGGACCACAGCGGCCACGGTGGCTGGGGAAGCGTCCCACCCGGCTTCCGTTCGAAGGAGAGCCACGGTGAACGCGCCAATGGCAACGAATGCCCCGTGCCCCAAAGAAGGAATCCCCGCCATTCCCACCGCGAAGTTCACGCCGATCGCGGCCAGAATCGTGTAGAGCGCCGACCCGAGTGCCGCCAGCCGAACCGGGTCTCGAATCGCCAGGGGCACGAGCGCCGCAACCACCACCGCCGTGGCGACGATCGACGCCGTACGGTTCCATGCCCGCCCCGCATCGCGGCGAGCTTCGCGAAGAGCCACCCACAGCTGGACGAAAGGACCCGGCAGCCCGTCGATCACTCCGTCTCCACGTCGCGCGTCTGGATTCGGGTGAAAGCGATGGCCGCCAGTGCGATCGCAAGCGGAATGATGTCGCGGTACTCCGGACCCAATTGGAGCGGGCCGAAATCGACACTGGCGATCGCGGCCTCCAGGACCCCTACAGCGAGGCCTGCGGCGAACGCGCGCCACGGTGACGTGAATCCGATCAGCAGCGCGGCGACCAAACCCTTGAGGCCGAGGAGGGCCCCGGTCTCGACGGAAACCGGCGCGGATGGCGCGTGCACCACGGCGGCCACCGCCGCGAGCGCGCCTCCAAGCCCGAACGCCAGCGCGAGGAGCCGGTCCGTCGGGATCCCGACCAGCTTGGCGCCCTCCTGGGTCGACTCGATCGCCTGAAGCGCTCGCCCGAACCGGGTTCGGGTCAAGATCCACCCCGCCAGCGCCGCCAGGGCGATTCCGACGGCAATGACGTAGAACGTCCTGATCTGGAGCGTGACGCCGCCACCGAGATCGAGAACGCCGTTCTGGCCGAACCGAGAAAACGGAACGGGATCGGGGAAGACGTAGCTCGGCCGAGCGAACGAGGCGCTCAGGAAGCCGCGGACCCCGAACGTCACGGCGACGAGCACCCCGACCCATCCCACGAGCGACTCCTGACGGAGAAAGGGGCGGAGAGCGACCAGGTACACCACGACCCCGGAGACGACGGCAACGGCGACACCCCCAGCTAGCGCCGGGATGAACCGCCCGAACGCGACGCTCGTCCGTGTCACCGGGCCGGTCCCGGCCGCCAGGAAGAGCGTGGTGAACACCGCCAGGTTGATGAGTTCGCCCAAGGCGAAATGGATGACGCCGGTGAGGCGATAGATCAGCGTGTAGGCAATGGCGATGAGGCCGTACGCCGCACCGGCGGCGAGGCCGACCACGAGGACCTGGAGAAGTAACGACATCAGCGCGAGGCCGACAGGCGTTCGTTGACGCCTGCTGCGAGTGTCGCGGAGTATAGCCGCAGGTCCGAGACTCCAGGAGTGCGCCCCATCCCGACTTCAATCATGAGTTCTGCTCGCGTTCTGCTCGTCTTCATGGTGTTTGTGTTCGCATCGTGCGACGCCGGCGACGGCGGGCGGTCACCTGCGGTTTCGCCCACCGGCGGCCAGTCGCCGCTGCCTCGGGGTCTTCCCCAATGCGAGAACCCGCCGAGGATCGCCACGCCCGAATGGTTCCCCGAGGATCTTCCTCTCCCGCAGGGGTCATACACGACGCAGGCGTTGCCCGCTTCGTTCGGATACCAGCGGGCGGTGCTCGTGGTGCCCGGCACCGCCGAGGACTTCGGACGGTTCGTGCTGAGAGAGTGGCCCCGGGCCGGGTGGGTCCTCGGCCGTGGCGACGCGGAGCCGGGCGAGGTCGAAGACCAATTCCTCAAGCCGCCGGCGATTGGCGCCTTCCGGGTCAGGACCGAGTTCTGCTCACCGGGGTACTCGCTCATGCTCCTGATCTATTCGAAGAACCGAACGGCGGTGCCGCTCCCGAGCCCCACTCCTCGCGGCGTACCGCTGGTGCCCTCCCCCTCTCCTACTCCCTAGCTCGCGGCGCGCGGGCGAAAGCTAGGACCGCGACCAGAGCACGCCAAGTCCCGCAAGTCCAGCCAGCGCAGCGAGAGCGAACATGGTCACGCCGATCGGTCCCGGCCGAGGGGGCGCGGGAGGAGGCGCCGCGGGAGGCGGCGCGACCCGCGGCGACAACCGGAAGAGATACGTGGAGTTCGAGTCGCCCCTCAAATAATCTGGATTGCCCAAGTACGCCTCGAACTGCCGAATGCGGGCGGCTTCCCACATCGTTTCGACGAGCAGCGACACCATCCTGGCGCCGTCGAAGGCATCCGCACGTACCCGCACCCCCTCCTGCCACGTCTCGCCGACCGGCGGTTCCAGCGCTCGAGGTGAGGGAAGCGTTGGATCAGCCCACATGACGAGTTCCGGAAGGGCAAGATCCTGTGCAACTCCGGAGATCGAAAGCCGGAAATCGTTCGGCGCACCGCCACCGAGCAACCGGCGAAATGTCACGACCGTGCCGTCCTGGGTTGACTCCCGTGCCGCGCCGGTTACCTCAACGTTTGTCAGGGAGCCCGGTCGGAACTCGAATTGTCCGCGAACGACGAACGGAACCCGAACATCGCGCGCCTCGTTCCTGATTCGCCCCTCCACCGGGACCGCCTTCGGCACTCCGCCCCGCCCGGGCACCGGTCGCTCTCGGCGGGCGAGCATGGTTCGAACGCGGTCCAGCACCGGAGCCAACGTCCCTGGATCGGCGTCCGCGGTCTCCACTCCAAACGGAAATTCGGATGAATTGAGGACGCGAAACTTCAACTCGAACGGCCCACTCGCCCTCCTTCCCGGTTCCAGCGGCCGCCCCGCCACCGACATGTCGAGCTCGAACTCGAGCGGCAGGCGGTCCCGTTCGAGGGCCGGCATCAGATCCACTTCGGCGGCAAGCACCTCGCGGCCCGATGAAAAGCCCTGCCAGAGGACGGACCCCTTCCTCAGTCCGGGGTTGGTGGCGGATCCAGGGAGCGCGGTTACGTCTCGGGCCGGGCCCGGCACCCTGAACTGGAAGTCACCCAACCCCGAAACCATCAGGCGCTGAAACACAACGACCCGAGAGATCGAACCATTCGTGTCGAGGCCGACATCGACGCGCTCCCGGTCGGCCACCCGTCCGGGGAGTTGGGTCTCGATACCTCTGTCGCCGAAAAGGAGCATCTGGGCATACGGCGTGTACGGCAACGCGTCGCGCTCCGTAGGTAGCCGAACGGTTCGTTCCTGCCCGAACGCCGCATCTGCGCCAACACTTGCTAGCAGAAACGCCACGGCCAGGACGGCGAAAACACGAACCAGTCGAGGGCGTCGCACTGTTCTCAACTTGGCCGGATGGTGATCGTGAGGTTCGTGCGACCTTCGCAATCCGCGTCCAGCCTTACCTGCCCGCTTCTTCCTTTCCCGGCGAAGAAGACTTCGGCGTCGCGTGCTTCCTGCTCGTCCTTGATGACGTCGTAGCCCGACCCGTGGAAGGCGCTCCGGTACGTCCGGAATCCCGTGGGCAGATCGCCGTTGAAGTAACCCTGAATGATGTCCGAGGGGCCCGCTTTTTCCGCCTCGGTGTAGGTGACGCCGTTGGGATTCGGAAAGCCGTCGGGGAGCCTCGGCGGTTTCCTCAGAGCAGGGTCCGCCGGACCGCACGGTGTGAGCTCGGTTCTGGGGCCCGCCACACCGCCGCCGCACGCGGCGAAGAGCAGCACTGCAACGCACGCCGGGAACACTCGAAACAGGTTCACGTCGTGGCGTGCAGGGCGAGGCGTCGATGGATTCACTGCGATTGCTGTCTCAGACCGTCTGATCGATGACAGGCAGGGTTGAGGATAACGGATCATCCTGAACCGGCCGGAACGTCATGTCGTCGAAGACGGCGAAGTAAACGTCGTCGTCGACGACGCCTTCGTGATTCTTCTCGTTGAAGCCGCGCTCGTCACCATTGGCGCCCTGGACGTCGACCTGCTCCAGCGCGTCGAGGAGCCTGCCGGGATCCGGTCCCGCAGCGGCGCGGACCGCTGCCGACAGAACGTTGACGAAGTCATAGGGATACATCGCGAACTCTGGCGGCTGAATGACGTCCTCGCCGGACGCGGTCTCCACACCCACGCGGTCGGCGCCGAACGCGCTCTGGTACTTCTCGCGGAAGGCGAGAAAAGGAGCCGGACCTCGCTCGGCGGTCATACGCCCGGAGGCGAACGTCAATCCGTCGATCCATTCCCGGCGATCCGACAGCTGCTGACGAACGAGCGGATCCTGACCGGATGGTGGCGTGTACACCGGAACATCCCACCCGCTGTTCCTCGCCGCGCGGAGGACGTTGGCGATCGTCGCGGATGTTCCCCATACCAGCAACGCCGTGGCTCCGGCTCGCCGTGCCTCGAGGACCTGCGAGGAGGGGTCGCCAAGATCCGCCGGGACTCCGATGTCGGCGGCCACGGCTTCCGGGTTGCGCCCGAAAGCCTCGCGGAACGCAAGCGCCCCCTGTTGTCCGTAGTCGGTGTCGTCGTGGAGGAAGCCCACTTTCAGTCCCTTGGGGATGAGGTGCTCGGCATAGCGGAAGGCGATCCCGTGGTCGGTCGGAGCGATCCTGAACACGTTCGGCCGCGTACGGAAGTCGACCAGGCCGATCCCACCCTGGAACACGATGCAGATCGGGATCCCGGCCTCGTTGGCCACTCGCCATGACGCCTCGATGCCGGTCCCTTCATCCACGATCGCGACTGCTCCTCGGGCCGCCGCGGAGCGGGCGTTCTGCAGCGCCTTTTGCGGCGAGAGCGCGTTGTCCATGGTCTGCACGCGAAACCGGTACGCTCGCCCCGCCACCTGCACGCCGCCCTGGCCGTTGATCTCGTCGACTGCCAGCTGGACACCCTGGGAGATGGTTCGTCCGATGTAGGGCGACTTCGAAAATGGGGCATTCACCACGATCAGGAGCTCGGAGGCGTCGGCGGCCGGCCCACCGGAGCAACCGGCAAACAGCGTGACCAGGACGCCGGCGATGCCGAGGAACGGAAGTCGTGGGCGCTTGAGGGGCGACATCTTTCCTTTATCTCACGTCCAAACTAGATCCGACGCAGTAGGGCATTTGACTGGCGCTCATGAGGCGACTTTTGGCATTATT
>JALYGK010000025.1 GCA_030777105.1 Actinomycetota bacterium
GCCCACGCCCGGTGCATGACGCCGAGCGCATGGTCGAGCCTGCGCCCCCGATCGTTGAATGACGTCCCGGAGGCCTGGAAGTCGTCGGGCCTGGTCCCCACACCGAGCCCCAAGGTGAACCGGCCGCCGGAGATCTGATCGAGGCTCGCTGCCTCCTTCGCCAGCAGGACCGGATTCCGGGTCGGCCCCAGAATGACGTTCGTGATCAGCTCAATCCGTTCGGTGACCGCCGCGGCGGCACCGTAGGCGACCAGCTCGTCATAGGTTGGATACGCAACTCTGCCGATCGTCCCGAGAGCCGTGAACCCACGTTCCTCGGCTCGGCGCGCCCACTCGACCAGCCGATCACCCGGCAACCCGGGAATAGGATTCGGAAGTCCGATTCCAATTCGCATGCTTTTCTCTGTCCTCTAGTCGGGCGTCAGGAACGAAGGAACGTTCCGTTCGTCGAAAACATTCCGCTCCCGCCGGAGACGGGTGGAAGAAGCGCGACTTCATCGCCGGTGGAAAGCTGTTGATCGGCGCCGGCGGTTCGGCCGTCCACCACGACGCTGCCCGCCGCAAGGATTCGGGCGAACTCGGCCCCGAACCTCTCCGACAGCTCATCGCACAGACCACCGACGGTCGAGGCCTCGGTTTCGATGGTGGCCGAACCGGCGATCTCACGGAGCGCCGCGAACAGCCGCACGGTAGCCACCGTTCAGCCGAGAGCTCGAACGATGGCGTCGGCGACGTGCTGGGCGAATGCCGGATTGTAGCCGTCCTCGGCGTGGCCGAACGGAGCGCCCAACAGGAGCCGCTTCGGCGGCCGTGCCCTTCGGTAGAGCAGCCACGCTTGCTCGTCGTCGAAGAAGTGATCGTCGCGGCCGTGGATGATGACAACGGGAGTCGGTGAGATCTCCTCGATCAACTCCGCCGGCGGCTCGGCCGGCTCCCACGCCGAAGCGACTCGGACCCCGGCGACTCGCAGCAGGGATCGACCCGCCGGCGTGGCGAGGGACCACATGATCCTCCTGATGGGACTGGTGTCGTGGCCCTCCCACATCGCCGGCGTGCTCACCGCGACGACCGCATCGACCCCTCTCAACAGAGCAGCATGCCGGATGACGGCGATCCCTCCCATCGACCCGCCGACGGTCACCACGTGCTCGAACCCATCGGAGCGGGCTGTTCTGACCACGGCGTCGACGTCGAGGTGCTCGCGGGTTCCGTACGTGGAAACACCGCCGCTCGCTCCGTGGCCACGGAAGTCGAACGCATACACGGTGAAGCGCTTCGCCAGTTCCTCCTGGAACGCGACCAGGCGCGGCTTTCGGTGCCAGCCGAAGAACCCGTGACAGAACACCACCGCCGGTTCGCCATCGCCGAGGCGGTGCCCCTGGAGCGTGACCCCATCGACGGTGGCCACCTCGAACGGCTGCGCCGGGACGGCGTACGAACCAGATCTCGCCAGGGCGGGGCGCACGTCCTTAGCGTAGCGAGGAGGGCTCTGTTACCCTCGGACGCTTGGGCCGCATCGCGTTCCTGACGGATCGCTCCCCGGATCTGGCCCTCCCCGCGTTGCAGTCACTGGGCCTGGACATAAAGGTCGAACCGCTCGCACCGGACTCACTGGGGCACCTGCCGGATCTGGGTCCTTCGCTCGTCCTCGCGGACGCCGAGGAGAACGCCCAGCATGCCTTTCACCTGCTCACCGCGCTTGCGGCAAGCGGCGCGAAGGTGCCGGTCCTGGTCGTCCTGGCCCGTCCCGACCTGGAACGGTTCCCCTGGCACGAGGTCGCGGACGACTTCGTGCACTCCGGTGCCTCGTCCGGTGAACTGAAGGTCCGCGTGGCGATGCTCGACCGGCGGAGCGGCGGGGCCGGCGAAGCGACCATCCACTTGGGCCCTGTCTCGATGAACACGGACACGTATCAGGTGATGGTGAGCGGACGAGTCCTTGACCTCACGTACAAGGAGTTCGAGCTCTTGAGATTCTTGATTCAACACCCGGGGAGGGTATTCACTCGGGTCGATCTCCTTCAGGAGGTGTGGGGTTACAACTTCTACGGCGGCACTCGAACGGTCGATGTTCACGTTCGAAGACTGCGGGCAAAGCTCGGACCCGAGCACGAGGGGATCATCCAGACGGTTCGAGGCGTCGGGTACCGAGCCACCGAGGCCGGACGCCTCCCCGACTAGGACGCCATGAGAAGTCGCTTCGCAGTCCTTCGCCGCGTCATCGTCCTGCTGGTGCTGCCGGCTCTGGTCTTCCAAGTCCCGGTCGCGGGGGAGGCGCAGCGGGCGAACCGCCGGCTCCTCGCCGCGTACCAAGGACTCGGCGCGTGGGTCGACGTCTATGACCCGACGGTGTGGAGGCATGCCGCCGACGCGGTCCGAGAGATGGCGGCGCACGGCGTCCAGACGCTTTTCCTGGAAACGAGCAGTTGGAGGATTTCGGACGACGTCTTCCGGCCCAAGACGGTGAACGTGTTCATCACCGAGGCGCACCGGCGGGGCATGCGCGTGGTCGCTTGGTACGTGCCGGACTTCTATGACCTCAAGCGGGACTTCCGCCGCTCGATGGCCGCGATCCGATTTCGAACGCCGGACGGACAGAGATTCGACTCCTTCGCCCTGGACATCGAGTCGTTTCGGGTTCGCGACATCGCCAACCGGTCGGCTCGGCTGCTCCAGCTATCGGCGCGCATCCGAAAAGCGGTTGGTCGCGACTATCCGTTGGGAGCCATCGTCATCTCGCCGGTTGCGACACACCGCGTCCCTTCCGGATGGCCCGGGTTCCCGTATCGAGCGCTGGCCAGGTATTACGACGTCTTTCTGCCGATGGGCTACTACAGCTACCGAACCGATGGGGCGACGGCGGCGTTCAACTACACCCGCGACACCCTGCAGCTTCTTCGGAAAGACACCCGCAATCAAAAGCTTCCGATCCACGCCATCGGCGGCGAAGCGGAATTCACCGACGGACCGGAGGCGAAGGCCTTCGTGGACGCCGTGAAGCGGTTCGACGCCATCGGCGGGAGCCTGTACGACTTCGACACGAGTGGTCCGGAGGACTGGAGACACGTCGAGAAACTCAGGGTCAAACGACGGCCGCGTCCTCGAAGCACGCAGGCGACGCAACCCGCGCCCACATCGCCCCGCGTGGTTCCACGGTTCTTCCTTCGCGTGCTGGTCGTCTACAGCCTGACGGACGTGGTGCTGTGGACCATCCCACCGAGCGGCGCCCGCAAATAGCGACTGTCCCTTCGCGTAGCGCGTTCGCGAACGCCTTCGTTACGAAGAATTAACCGCGGTCGGGCGCCACGCCAACCCTCCCCCGGTACGCTCGCCGACGTCGATCCCGGGAAGGAGGAGGACTGGCCATGGCCGAGACACCGAGCAGCGCGCGAGACGTCCTCAGAATGGCGAAGGACGCTGACGCCGCCATCGTCGACTTTCGTTTTTGCGACCTTCCGGGATTGATGCAGCACTTCTCCGTGCCGATGTCCGAGCTCACCGAGGAAGGCTTCGAGACGGGGTACGGGTTCGACGGCTCGTCGATCCGCGGCTACCAGGAGATCCAGGAGTCGGACATGCTCCTGGTCCCGGATCCCACGGCGGCGTATATCGACCCGTTCCTGAAGGTACCGACACTGGCGCTGCACTGCTTCGTGCGCGACCCCGTCACCGGCGAGATGTACACCCGTGACCCGCGCGGAATCGCCCGAAAGGCCGAGCTCCATCTCCAGCAGACCGGGATCGCCGACACTAGCTACTGGGGACCGGAGTGCGAGTTCTACATCTTCGACTCGATCCGGTTCGACCAGAACCAGCACGAGGGCTACTACCACATCGACGCCGTGGAAGGTGCGTGGAACACCGGCGCGGACGAGGGCGGCCGGAACCTCGGCTACAAGCCCCGATACAAGGAGGGGTACTTCCCGGTCCCGCCCATGGACCACTACCAGGACCTTCGGACCGAGATGGTCCTGAACCTCCAGAAGGTCGGGATCGACGTCGAGGTCCACCACCACGAGGTCGGCACGGCGGGACAAGCCGAGATCGACATTCGCTACAACACTCTGCTGGCCACCGCCGACGCCGTCATGAAGTACAAGTACGTCGTCAAGAACACCGCCCGGCTCGCCGGCAAGACCGTCACGTTCATGCCGAAGCCGATCTTCATGGACAACGGCTCGGGCATGCACACCCATCAGAGCCTGTGGCAGAACGGCGACAACCTGTTCTGGGACGAGATGGGCTACGCGCAGATCTCCGACACCGCTCGCTACTACATCGGCGGTCTGCTGGCCCACGCGCCGGCGCTGCTCGCGCTGTGCGCGCCGACCACGAACTCGTACCGCCGGCTGGTGCCTGGATACGAGGCGCCCATCAACCTGGTGTACTCGCAGCGGAACCGCTCTGCCTGCGCCCGAATCCCCGTCTACTACAAGACGCCGGAGGCGAAGCGTGTGGAGTTCCGTTCGCCCGACCCTTCGTGCAATCCCTACTTGGCATTCGCCGCCATGCTCATGGCGGGGCTCGACGGGGTGCGCAACAAGATCGAGCCGCCGGACCCCATCGACAAGGACCTGTACGACCTTCCCCCAGAGGAAGCGGTCCAGGTGAAGCAGGTGCCGGGGTCGCTGGAGGAGGTCCTGGACGCGTTGGAGGCGGACCACTCCTTCATGTTGGAGGGCGGAGTGTTCACCCCGGACGTCATCGAGACCTGGCTCGAATACAAGAGGCTGAACGAGCTGGACCAGGTGCGGCTCCGGCCTCACCCGTGGGAGTTCTACCTTTACTACGATGCGTGACAAAAGTCACCATTAGACGTCGTTCTTAGCTGCCGCTAGGCGGGAATTCTGCTGTAGCGGTTCGCTATCGGTCTCCATCGAAATGCCAATCGGCGTTCCGGACAGGGCACGGTTGAGGCAACCAGATCCGACGGAGCTCGAGGAGCTCGACGTCGAGGATCTCGTGGCCCTAGTGCGACGCCCTGAAAGGAAAAGGATTGACGACTTCGGGCGGGCCAGATATAACTAGTCAGTCTTGGCCAGCACCCTACCCCTCGCGGGCCGATCCAGGAGGGGCCGGGGCGACTAAAGAGGGGGGTTCCAATGAAGTTCCGCAGGGCCCAAGCGACGGTGATCGTTTAGCTCGCGAGCAGAAGAGGTCTGGCCCGGCTGCGCCCGTGCAGCCGGGCCGCTAACTCGGAAGGAACGAAGGAGGTAGGACGGCCGTGAGAAGGACGGGATTCACAAAGCTCGGGGCGGCGTTCGCGCTGGGGCTGGCATTGACGGTTTTGACCAGCACGGCAGTCACCGCACACCCGGACGCGATGCAGCATGGAGGGAGCGAGGGTCACCTGCCTCCGGTACAACGAGGGGTGGACCTGATCGGTGCGCTCGACCTCTTCCCCAACGACGACCAGGATGGCCGGATTGCAGACGTCGCCGGCTTCGGCAACTACGCGTATTTGGGCACCTTCGCGTCCCCAAACTGTGAAAACTTGGGGGTCTACGTCATCGACATCTCGAACCCCGCCGCCCCACGGGAAGTCGACTTTATCCCAACCACGGACCCGACCAGCTTTATCGGTGAGGGCGTACAGGTTCTCGACATGAACACGCAGGCCTTCCAGGGTCAGGTCCTGCTCTACAGCCAGGAATCGTGCCCTCCCAATCTCGGCGAAGTCAACAACGCAGTCCTCGGCGACCCTCGACTGGGTTTTGGGGGGCCCGGTGGCGCGACGCTCGTGGACGTCTCCGACCCGGAGAACTGGGTTAGGTTGGCAGATCACGTCGGAGACAATGACCCGCCGCGGGCCGGTGGGATCCCGTTCGGCTTCCCCCACAACAGCCACAGTGTGTTCGGGTGGCAGCAGGGCGACCGGGCTTACATGGTGGTCATGGACAATGGGGAGACGGCGGACCTCGACTTCTTCGACATCACCGACCCCCGCAACCCCGAGTTCATCGTCGAGACCGGAATGGGCGACTTCCCACAGATCCAGGAGTCGCCACCGCCAAACGGTAGCCGCCCCGGGATCCACGACTTCGTGGTGAAGCAGGTCGGCAACCAGTGGCTCTTCCTGGGCTCGTACTGGGACGGTGGCTTCATCATCCTCGACGTCACCAACATCGGAGACGAATCACTCCCCGACAAGGAACGGGCGAAGTTTCTCCGCGACACGGACTATGGACCTGAAGAGCCTCTTGCGAGCGAAATGACGCCCGTTCTTCCGGCCGGCATGGTCCCCGAGGGCAACGCTCACCAGGCCGAGTTCAGCCGCGACGGCTCGCTGTTCCTCGGCACGGATGAGGACTTCAACCCGTTCCGTTTCACGGGCGTCATTGACGGCGGGCGGTATCAAGGTCACTCATTCACCGGGACCGAGGCGGCCGCCACGGCGCCCATCGACCCTGAAGAGGGCCTGAGCGGCCCGACCCAGTTCGTTGGGCAGGCCTGCGCGCCCCTGGCTCCGGCACCGGGCTTCCCAACCTCGAACCACATCGCGCTGATCGAGCGGGGACCGGGACAGCCATGCGGCTTCGCGGTGAAGATAGCGAACGCCCAAAACGCTGGCTACAAGGCCGCGGTCGTCTTCAACGATGCCACCACGGATGCGGCGACCGGGAACTGCGAGGGCCAGGTCTTCATGCTGGCAGCGGGCGGCATCCCGTCAATCTTCGTGGGACGTTCCACGGGTCTAAAGCTTCTCAACGTGGAGAACATCACAACGAACACATGCCAGACGGCGACTCCGCCCCTCGGCACGCCGAGTGAGGCCTTCACGATGTCTGGGATCTTCGACGGGTGGGGTTACCTGCACCTCTACGACTCCCAGACGATGGAGGCGCTCGATCACTGGGCCCTTCCCGAGTCGCTGGATCAGTCGAACGCTACCGGCAAGGGCGACCTCACTATCCACGAGGTAGCGACCGATCCCGACCTCGACAACGTCGCCTACAGCTCGCATTACTCCGGCGGTTTTCGGATCTTCCAGTTCGATAGAAGCCAGGGCATCCGTGAGGTTGGTGCCTACATCGACGAGGGCGGCAACAACTTCTGGGGTGTGGAGGTCGTTCAGCACCCCACCGCCGGGAAGCTTGTCCTGGCCAGCGACCGGGACTTCGGGCTCTACATTTTCGGGCCCGCAGCTCCAGACCTGACTGTTGGGAGCATCACCACGTCTGGGCCACCTCGCAGGGGGCGAGGAGTCACGTTGACAGCAACGGTCCCCAACATCGGTTCGGCGCCCGCGTCGAATGTCACCGTCAAGTTCCTCGAGAATGGCACGCAGATTGGAGCGATCCAGACGATCTCCGACATTCAGGCTGGAGGCTCCGGTCAAGCGTCGGTGACGTGGCTACCGAAGAGCGCCAACCGCAGGACGATCACCGTGATCGTCGACCCCGCAAACGCGATCAAGGAGACCCGAGAGGACAACAACAGCATGACAAAGAACTTCAAGGTCAAGGCTTAAACGCGGGGACCAAGGAGAGCCGGATTGGCCCGGCTG
>JALYGK010000026.1 GCA_030777105.1 Actinomycetota bacterium
TCCGTTGCGGAGATCGCTCGTGACGCTCACCTGAGCGGCACGGCGGCCTACGCGTACTTTCCGAACAAGGAGGCCCTGTTCATCGCGGCCGTCGACGAGGACGCCGCCGCGGTGATCGAGGAAGGGCTCTCGACCCTGACCGACGACCTCGACATCGACCAGTGGCGCGAAACACTCATGTTCACCCTCCTGAGCGCGGTGCAACGGCATCCGTTGGCCCGCAGGGTTCTGTCTGGCCTGGAACCGGAGTTCACCGTTCGGCTCCTGGACATCCCCGCGCTCGAGCAGCTTCGAAAAGAGAGCACCGAGCGAATTCGCTCGCAGCAGGTCCAAGGACGGGTCCGCGACGACATCGATGCGCAACAGATCGCGAACGGGCTGGTCACGATCGTCCTGGCGCTGCTGATGTCGCTTCTGCAGACCGGCATCGACACCGGCCAGATCCTTGGACCGGACGTCGCCGCCGTGGTGCAGGCGGCGCTCAGCCCGCCGCGCCCCGATTCGGAATCAACGGATCTCTGAGAGGAGCAGCCATGGCTCAGACCGTGGAAACGAAGGCAACGACTATCGACGACCGAATCGAGCGGCTGTCCTCCGCTTCGTTGAAGCACGTCATCGAGCCCGACGTGGAAGTCCCAGGCGAGGTCCGGCAGGGCCAGGTCATCCCCGACGAGCTGCTGAGCATTTCGGGCCTTGATCTGGACCTCACTCCGGAGCAACGAGCGACGCTGTCACGAGAGGAAGTCGCGTCCATCACCGACGCGGGTGTCCGTTTCGAGGCCGTCCTGGCCGCTGGGTTCTCCGCGCTGATCATGGAGCAACGCGACCTCACGGACCCGAAGATCACCTACATCCTTCACGAGATGGGCGAGGAGACCCGCCACTCGCGGCTCTTCATTCGGTTGATCTCGCAACTGCAACCGAAGGCTCGCAATCCGCTCCGACCCTTACTGCGAACCCTCCGGCGCATGGGACTCCCGACGCTCCTGAACAAGCCCGCGCTCTTCTGCGTGTTGGTCCTCACCGGCGAGGAGGTCCCTGACCTGCTGCAGAAGCGCGCGGTCGAGCATCCGGGAACAGATCCCTTTATCCGGGACCTGAACCGGTACCACCGCGCCGAGGAGGCACGGCACCTTCAGTTCGGCCGAATGATCCTCCCAGAGCTGTGGGAGCGGGCCGGGCTCTTCGAGCGGTTCATGATCCGCCGATGGGCGCCGTGGATGATGCGCGGCACCGTGGAGACGCTGGTCCATCCGGGGGTCTACGAGGTCGTCGGCCTCCCGAAGTGGAGGACGTGGTGGGCCGCCAACCGAACGCCCCGGCGCGTTGCGTTCAGGCATGAGGCGCTCCGCCCGGTGCTGAAAGCGGTCATCGACGCCGGCGTCCTGAGGCGTGGACGAATTCCGCGCCGCTGGCGGAAGGTGTGCGGCGTCGACAAGCATGGCAACCCGGTCTCCTAGCTAGGCCCTTCGTTTGGGGGAAAGAACTAGTCGCGATGCTCGACGAGCACGACATCGAACTCTTGACCTCGAAGGCGTTGGCGCACTTCGCCACCGTCATGCCCGACGGTTCGCCGCACGTGTCTCCGGTGTGGATCGACTACGACGACGGGATGATTATGGTGAACACGGCCGAGGGGCGGGCCAAGTGGCGAAACGTCCAGCGCGACCCCAGAGTGGCTCTTTCGGTGGCCAACGCGGACGACCCCTACGACATGATCGCGATCCAGGGCCGGGTCGTGGAAATCACCCATGAAGGCGCGAACGCCCACATCGACAAGCTTTCGGAGAAGTACACGGGCAAGACTCCCTACGGCCGCTACGTTCCCAGGAGGGTCTTGTTGAAGATCGTGCCGGAGCGGATCGGCCGAATGCGTGACTAGCGGTCGTCCTCAGCGGCTCACGCGCTGCTTCAGGACCTCCAGGTACTCGTCGAGCCGCTCGTACGTTTCGGCGGCGCCCTCTTCCATCCCGGTCTGCATCATCCCATCGCGTGCCTCCACCGAGTCGTAGACGGAAGTGGCCGTGACGGTGGTTTTCCCATCGTGCTCCTCGAGCGTCAGCGTCTCGACCGAGATCTGGCCGGGCGCACCCATCCACTCAAACGTCCACACGATCTTCTCGGGGCGAACGATCTCCCGGTATTCGCCGCGGAACACATGCTCGTCGCCGTCGGGACCACGGTGAACCACTCGCCACGTGCCTCCAGGGCGGAAGTCGATCTCGCACTCGGGGATCTCGTACTTGCGTGGGCCCCACCAGTTCTTCATGTGCTCGCAAGAAGTGTGCGCCTCGAACACCAGGTCACGCGGGGCGTCGAAGACCCGAGTCATCACGATTTCCCGGTCCGTCGGCGTGGTGACCGTCAGCTTCTTACCGTTTACGCCCATCTCTCCTCTCCTTTCCTCGTCCCTGGAGCTCTTCCAGGTACTCCTCCAGCCGGTCGTACCTCTCCTCCCAGAGGCGCCGGTACCGCTCGGCCCAATCGGCGACCTCCTTCAGAGGCGCCGGCTCGAGTCGAGCGGGCCGCCACTGCCGCTCCCGTCCGCGGGCTATGAGCCCCGCCTGCTCGAGCACCTTCAGGTGCTTCGAGACGGCCGGGAGGCTCATGTCGAAAGGCTCCGCCAGTTCGGTGACCGACGCTTCGCCCCTGGCCAGCCGGGCGAGGATGGCGCGTCGCGTGGGGTCCGCGAGGGCGGCAAACGTCCGGTCCAGCCGCTCCTCGGTCGCCGTGGCCATTGAACCTCCTCGTTAAATAACCAGGCGGTAAAGTAACACCAGGCCGCTGCACTGTCAATCTCGGGCGCTGCGGGAACACCGGACCTTCGCTCCTCGTTGAGAACCTCGTTAGGCTTGAACCGACCACGAACCGAAAGGAGGTCTGTCATGGCGGGTGAGCAGTACGCGGAGGTTCTTCGGAAGGGGTTCGACGCCTTTTCCAAAGGTGACATGGATACCCTTCGAAACGAGGTCTTCACAGAGGACACCGTGTGGCACGTCGCCGGGAGGAGTCCGATCGCGGGTGACTACCGCGGCCAGGAAGTTTTCGAGTGGTTCGGGCGCCTGTTTCAGGAGACTGGCGGAACGTTCAGGGTCGAGCTTCACGACGTTACGACCAGCGACCAGCACGCCGTCGCGATGACCAGCGCGAGCGGAGAACGCCAAGGGAAGCGCCTCCAAGACTCGAAGGGAACCCAGGTTCACCACTTCGAGGGCGGGAAGATCAGCGAGTCCTGGCTGACCACGCAGGACCCGTACCAGAGCGACGAATTCTGGTCGTAATCAGAGGAGGACACATGGCGTACGAGAAGGCGACGTTCGGCGCTGGGTGCTTCTGGGGGGTGGAGTACGTGTTTCGGCGCGTCCCGGGCGTGGCCGACGTCCAGGTGGGATACAGCGGCGGGATCACGCCCAACCCCACCTACGAGCAGGTGTGCTCACATACCACCGGCCACGCCGAGGTGACACAGGTGACGTTCGATCCCGAGCAGGTTTCGTTCGATCAGCTGCTCGAGGTGTTCTGGGCGATGCACGACCCCACGCAGGTGAACCGGCAGGGTCCCGACATCGGCGACCAGTACCGAAGCGTGATCTTCACGCATTCAGAGGAGCAGGCGATGGCGGCGAAGGAGTCGAAGGAGCGCGGACAAGGTCGATTCGACAAGCCGATCGCCACGCAGATCGTTCCGTTGACGGCGTTCTACCCCGCCGAGGACTACCACCAGCAGTA
>JALYGK010000027.1 GCA_030777105.1 Actinomycetota bacterium
TCTCCCGACCCACCAGCGCGTATGTGCCCGCCGTGATCGTGGTGTCGTGAGCCAGAGCGGCGAGCGCTCCTATCGCCATCTTCCACTCGAACCGGAGAGTGATGTACAGCGTGACCAACGCTAGGAAGACGATCAAACCGGTGACCATCTTTCGCGAGATGGTGTTTCCCCACGTGGGACCGACGTCCTGTTCGTTGATCTCGTCCACCGAGATGCCGGCGATTCGAGCGACTTGTTGTCTCACTTGATCGCCCCGAAGCCTTCCGCCCTGAGCTCCCGATGACGTGCTGAGCTCCGTAAGGCTCTGGGTCCGAATGCTCACGTCGCGGTCTCCCAGGATCTCTACCTGAGCCTCGCGAAGGCCGACCCGGGCCAGGGCTTCCCGATATTCCGTTACCGACGCTCCGCTTCTGTTCGGGAACTGAAGGACCGATCCGCCGGTGAATGCGATCGAGAAATTGAGGCCGCGCACGAACAAGCCGACCAGCGCGAGGACGATGACGAACCCCGAGATCAGGAACCACCAGCGCCACCGCCGGATGATGTTCAGGTTGGGCGCCTCGTGCCCGCGGAAGGTCTCGATCATGTGACGGACCCTCATCGCTCACCACCAGCCACCGGGACGGGGTCGGCGGCGACGCTGCTCCTGAGCCCCATGCCCCGCAGACTCGTGACGAACGGGCTCCGGGCGAGGAGAAAGACCACCGGGCGCTTGAAGAAGTACACGACGAACATGTCCAGCGCGGTGGAGAGTCCAAGAGTGAGGGCGAAGCCCCGAACGGACCCCACGGCAAGGACGTACAGGACGGCCGCCGCGAGGATCGTGACACTGTTTCCCGCAATGACCGTCCGCCAGGCGCGCTTAAAGGCCGGCCCGACCGCAGTCCGAAGCGTCTTGCCGTGGCGGACCTCGTCCTTCAGCCGCTCGTAGAACACGATGTAGGAGTCGGCGGCGATCCCGATCGAAACCACGAGACCGGCCACGCCGGCAAGAGTCAATGCGTACCCGATCGTTCGGCCCATGAGCGCGACAAGGCCAAGGGCGAGGACCGCCCACGCCATCAGGCCGAACCACGTCACCATGCCGAGCACTCGGTAGTAGAACGCGAGGTAGAGCATCAGCGCGATGAGCCCGGCAATTCCGGCGATCAACCCCTGCCGCAACGATTCCGCCCCGAGGAGTGGGCTGACGGTTCTCACCTCCTGGCGGGCCAGTTCGACGGGGAGGGCACCCGAGCTCAACACGACGGCGAGGTTCTTCGCCTCTGCTTCCGTGAAGTCCCCAGTGATCTCGCCCTCACCACCCGTGATGGCCGACTGAACCGTCGGGGCGGACTGCACGACGCCGTCGAGGACGATGGCGAGCTGCCTTCCGACCAACCGTTGAGTTGCCTGGCCGAACTTCCGGGCACCCTCCCGGTTCAGGGTGAAAACGACCCGCCACCCCGGATTGGTCACGTTCTGGCCGGAGGCGGACGTGGCGAACTGGGCGCTCGCCCGCGAGAGATCCGCGCCGGTAATCTCGATCTTCCCCAGCCGGTACTTCGCTTCTCGTCCAGGGTTGAACCGGCCGTCGCCGTTGGTGTCCTCGTACGTCAGGAGCTCCGTCGGTGAAGGAGGGACCTCTCTGAAGTTCCGGTTTCGGCGGAGGGGATCGCCCGGGTCGATCACGCCACGGGTAAAGGTCAGGTAGTTGGGCGCGGTCGGTTGAATGATCTCCTCGACGGCTCGCTCCTCCAAGCGGGCCGTGGTCCCGATGATCTGGAGAACGCGCTGGACGCTTTGGGCTTTCGCCCTGGCCTGCGCCTGATCTCGATTCGCGAAGCAGCCGAGGTTTCGACCTGCGGAGTCCTCCACACAGAACTGGCGCCCGCGTCGAGTGACCGTCCCCTGGCCACCCAGGCCCGGCAACTGAACCTGAATGAGGTTGCTCCCCAGCAGGGAGATGTCGGGCTCGGCGACTCCCAGCGCGTCCACGCGGTCCCGAATTCGATCCAGCGCCCGCTCCATGACCGCCCGTTCGGTGTTGGGCGGCCCAGCCAGGACAACCGAGACTCCACCCGTCAGGTCCAGACCCAACAGGGGACGCAAGTTAGTGGCGAACCCGACGACAAACGCGCCGATCAGGATGAGAACCGCCACGATTGACGCGACAAGACGGCCTGTTCCTCTCACGGCGGCTCCCCTACTCCCGGCAAGTGGCGTGGAACCTCAGGACGAGCTCCCGGCCTCCCGTTCCTCTTCGCTTGGTGCCTCGTCGCCGTAGTCGCCCGCGAGTTCGATCCGCCTGGCGATGGCACTCTTTGAATATTGAAGATCCACGCCGGGTGCGACTTCCAACGTCACGCGGTCATCCTGGATCCGGCGAATCGTCCCGAAGAGACCGCCGACCGTCATGACCTCGTCTCCGACGTCCAGGCTGTCAATGAGCGCCCGCTGTTGCCGGGCGCGACGCTGCTGGGGCCGGATCAAAAGGAAGTAGAAGAACACGCCCATGAGAACGAGGAGCAGCAGCGACGTCATGCCGCCTCCTCCCCCACGCGCTTGGGCGAGCAGGGAGCTTAGTCCGAGCACGTTGACCTCCTATAACGGCGGGGCCTGAGGGGGTCAGGGGCCACAACCACAGCCCCGCGAAAAAAACGGCGGCCTGCGGCCGCCGACCGTTCAACTCCAAGATTGTAGGGTCGCTCGATTGCGTTCGCAATACGCGCGGGACGATGCTAGCGCCTGAAAAAGACGTTCAGCAGGACCGTGAGGACGATCGAGATCAGGATCGACGTCCCTAGCGGGAGGTAGACCCGCCAGTTGCGGCCGCCAAAGGAGAAGTCGCCGGGCAGACGCGGCAGGACCCCCCGCCCCACCAGGACAAACACCAGGCCGAAGACGCCGAGGACGGCGGCAAGGATCAGCAGGAGCTTCCCGATCCCGGAGAGGTCCATGTTTCTACTGTAGAGAGGCCGCTAGAACAGCCCTGCGTCCTCTTTCTGCGGAAGCCCCAGGTGTTCGTACGCCGCGTGCGTGGCGATCCGGCCACGGGGCGTTCGCTTGAGAAAGCCGAGCTGAAGGAGATACGGCTCGTAGACATCCTCGACCGTCTCGGTCTCTTCGCCGACCGCGGCCGCCAACGTTGAGAGTCCAACCGGCCCACCCTGGAACTTCGTGGCAAGGGCAGTGAGAATCGACACATCGAGCTTGTCCAGTCCCCGCTCGTCGACATCGAACAACGCCAGGGCTTGTCTGGCGGCCTCCCGATCGATTCGGCCGTTGCCCCGAACCTGCGCGTAGTCACGAACGCGACGGAGCAGGCGGTTCGCGATTCGGGGCGTCCCTCGGGAGCGGCGGGCGATCTCGTGCGCTCCGCGGGCATCGATCACAACGCCGAGGATCCCGGCCGATCGAACGACCACCTGAACCAGCTCCTCCTCCGAGTAGTAGTCGAGACGAGGTGAGAACCCGAACCGTTCTCGGAGCGGAAGTGTGACCAGGCCGGGACGAGTGGTGGCGGCGACCAACGTGAACCGGGGCAGGTCCAGACGGATGCTTCGAGCTGATGGCCCCTTCCCGATGATGACGTCGAGCTTGAAGTCCTCCAGGGCCGGATAGAGGACTTCCTCCACGGGCCGCGGCATTCGATGGACCTCGTCGACGAAGAGGACGTCGCCTTGCTCCAGGTTCGTGAGGATCGCGGCCAGGTCACCGGCTCGCTCCAGGGCGGGACCGGAAGTCGGCCGGAAGCCCACGCCGAGCTCGTTCGCCAGGACGCTCGCCAGCGTGGTCTTTCCCAGCCCGGGCGGGCCGGACAGCAGGACGTGGTCGAGCGCCTCCCGCCGCGACATCGCGCTTTCGACCAGCAGCTGAAACTGCTCCTTCACGCGGGTCTGGCCGACGAACTCCGCCAGCCATCGCGGCCGGAGGTTCGCGTCAACGTCGCGCTCGTCGTGCGCCGCGTCGACCGCCACGAGGCGGACATCTTCGGCGGTGTCTTTCCTCGTCATCGCCCCACACTCCGTAGCGCCTCACGAAGCAGCTCCTCTACGGGGCGGTCGCCGTCGGGCGCGATCCCTGCCAGCGCCTCCTGAGCTTCTTGTCCGGACAGCCCCAGCGCCAGCAGCGCTTCGCGGACCTCGGCGACCGGTCCGCTCACGGTTTCGCCCGTCGACCCGCCGAGCTTGTCCTTCAGGTCGAGGATCACTCGTCCGGCGACCTTCTTGCCCACACCGGGCACGAGGGTCAGCGCCGCCGCGTCGCCCGCGCCAACCGCCCGCCGAAGCGTCTCAGGAGTGAGCACCGAAAGGATGGCCAGCGCCACCTTCGGCCCAACGCCGCTCACCGTGACCAGGTGGTCGAACAGCGTCCTCTCCTCAACAGAGGAAAAGCCGTAGAGGACCATGGCGTCGTCACGGACGTGGAGACGCGTGTAGAGGCGGGTCGCCCGTCCGAGCGCGGGGAGGCGCCCAAGGGCCGGCGCGGGAAGAAGGACCTCGTAGCCGACGCCGCCCACGCTCATCACGGCGCGGTCGCCGGCCTTTTCGATGACCTTCCCTTCCAGCAGCGAGATCACCGAGTTGCCTCTTGCCTCGCCCATGAGTGCTGAAGGTGGCAAACCGCCGTGGCGACGGCATCGGCCGCGTCCGAGTCATCTGGCACGCCACGGACTCCAATGACTCGGAGGGCCCGGCGAACCGCGTCCTTCGGCGCGTTGCCCACGCCGGTCACGGCCATCTTTACCTGAAGCGGCGCGTATTCCTCGACCGGCAGCCCGGCTTGCGCGGCGGCCAACATGATCACCCCGGTAGCCCTGGAGACGTGCATGGCGCTTTGCCGGTTCCGCCCCCACATGAGCGCTTCGAGCGCCACGGCGCCGGGCGCATGCGTTTTGATCACTTCGGCAACCGTGGCGTGCAGACGCCGAAGCCGCTCCGCGGCCGACAGCGCGGTTGTCGTTCGCACGGTGGTGGCCCATGTGACGCTCTGCTGGCGAGCCGACCCCTCGACGACGGCCAGTCCGACCGCCGCGGTCCCGGGATCGACACCCAGCACGGTGTGCTCGAACATACGTTCAGCAGCCTACGTCCCAACACTGACGCGATCAATTACACCGCTGTAATTTATGCATGGGGGGACCGGCCCGTGCCAGGACATTTGGCACAAATGGCGAGGGGTCTCAGCCGGTTTCGGCCAGGACCTGCTCCGGGATATCGAAGTTCGAGTAGACGTTCTGCACGTCCTCCTGGTCTTCCAGCGCTTCGACCAAGCGGAGGACCGATTCGGCCTTGTCCCTGTCGAGCGGGACGGCCGTGGATGGGATCATCGTGAGCTCGGCCGACACGAACTGAACGCCGGAGTCCTCGAGCGCCTTTCGCACCGAAACCAGGGAGTCCGGCGGGGTCACGATCTCCCAGTGCGCGCCGGAGTCCCGGAGATCTTCGGCGCCGGCGTCCAGGATCGTCTCGAGGAGCTCATCTTCATCGGGAGCGAGCTGCTTCTCCACGACGATGAGTCCCTTTCGGCTGAACATCCAGGCGACGCTTCCGGGGTCTCCGAGCGTCCCGCCCATCCGGCTGAACGTGTGCCGCACGTCTTGGCCGGTCCTGTTCCGATTGTCGGTCATCGCCTCGACCAGGATCGCCACGCCGCCCGGCCCGTACCCCTCGTAAGTGACCTCCTGGTACTGCGCTCCCCCGGTCTCCCCCGCCGCTCGCTTTATCGCGCGTTCGATGTTGTCCACGGGGACGGAGTAGTCGCGCGCTTTCTGCACGGCGGAGGCGAGCGTCATGTTCGCCTCGACGTTCGGACCGCCTTCGCGCGCCGCGACCTCGATCGCTCGGAGGAGCTTCGAGAACATCCGCCCCCGCTTCTCGTCGGTCGCGGACTTCTTCCGCTTGATCTGCGTCCATTTGGAATGGCCTGACATTCGTTCTCCTGTTGCGCCGCGGCGCGTCAGCGGGCCAGGGCGAGCAGCCGTTCGTGGAGGCGTGGGTCGCCCGCCATCTCTGGATGAAAGCTCGCCGCGAGCAAGTTGTCGCGTTGGACGACCACGGGCATCCCTTCGTGTTCCGCCAAGACGTCCACGCCCGGGCCGACCGCTTCGACCACGGGCGCCCTGATGAACACCGCTCGGACGGGACCTACGCCGGTGACGTCGATGTCTGTCTCGAACGAATCCACCTGGCGGCCGTACGCGTTCCTTCGCACTTCGATGTCGAGGAGCGACAGCAGCGGCGACCCTCCCTCCACTCGCTCCGCCATGACGATCATGCCGGCGCACGTTCCAAACACGGGCATCCCGTCCTGCGCCCGCGTCCGAATCGGTTCGACCAGCTCGTAGCGCGTGGCGAGCTTCCCGATGGTCGTCGATTCGCCTCCCGGAATGGAAAGACAGTCAATCGAAGCGAGATCCTCGGGCGTTCGAACGAAAACCGGCGTGGCGCCGCACAGCGAGAACATCGCGGCGTGCTCCCGAAAGTCCCCCTGAAGCGCCAGAACACCAGCTTTCATCTCGACGCCATGATAGACAGGGGCTCCGTCAGGCCGCTGTCAGCTGACGACCTCGTCGCAAATGCCAGAACCAAATGGGAGCGGACACGACGAGGATGATCCCGTAGTCGACGATCAGCCGGATCGTCGCCTCTCGCTCAGTCGGAACACACATGCCACTCGCTTCAACGTCGGCGGCCCCAGGTGGGAGGTCGAAATGCGCGCATTCCGGGAGCACCAGATCGACGATGCCGCTGAGCAGGAGGGCGAGTCCGGTGACAACGAAGCCCAGTGCCAGCCCGGCGACGAGATGGAAGTACAGCGACCGGCCCCAGAAGACGTCGGCGTGAGGACGCTCCTCACGTCGTCGCGCCTCCCGGAGGTGCCACAACAAACAGACCGCTCCAATCACCGCAAAGGAAAGACCGTGAAGTGCGTTCTGTGCGGCCCCGCGAGGCCCCGGACCGAACTCCTGGGAGAAGAGAAGGTCACGGACGCCGAAGAGCGCCGCCATGGCGCCTCCGAGGAGAAAACCAACGCCCGTGAGCGCCGCCAGGTAGTAGTAGAGCTGACCGAGGACGAAAGCGGCTCTGCCCGGTGGCCGCCGTGCTTCCTCGGCAGCTGGATCCAGCGCTACCAACCTCGTGTCTGCAGCAGTTCTTCCTCGGCGAGCTTCGCCACGTCGAGACCGCGCATCGGATCGCCCAGCCCGCGCGAGACCTTCGCCAGGATGTCGGGGTCCTGGTAGTAGGTGGTCGCCTCGACGATGGCCCGAGCCCTGGGAGCGGGGTCTTCCGACTTGAAGATCCCGGACCCGACGAAGTTGCCGTCGGCGCCGAGGTGCATCATCAGAGCCGCGTCGGCCGGAGTGGCGATCCCACCTGCCGCGAAGTTCACAACCGGCAGATTTCCCGTCGCCGAGACCTGCCGGACAAGCTCCAGAGGAGCGCCCAGGTCCTTCGCGACGCTGCCGAGCTCGTCGCCGCGCAGCGACTGGAGCTGCCGCATCTGGCCGGTGATCCGCCGCATGTGCCGCACGGCCTCGACCACGTCCCCCGTGCCGGCTTCGCCCTTCGTCCGGATCATCGCCGCACCCTCGGAGATCCTCCGCAGGGCCTCGCCGAGGTCGCGCGCGCCGCACACGAACGGCACGGTGAACTCCCACTTGTCGATGTGGTTCTCTTCATCCGCTGGGGTGAGGACCTCACTCTCGTCGACGTAGTCGACGCCGAGCGCCTGGAGGACCTGCGCCTCGACGAAGTGCCCGATTCGGCACTTCGCCATGACCGGGATGGAGACCGCCTCCATGATCTCCGTCACCTTGACCGGATCGGCCATCCGGGCAACGCCGCCTTCAGCTCGGATGTCGGCGGGGACACGCTCGAGAGCCATGACCGCCGCGGCGCCTGCGTCCTCCGCGATCTTCGCCTGCTCCGCCGTCGTGACATCCATGATGACGCCGCCCTTCAGCATCTCGGCGAGGCCGGTCTTTACCCGAAGCGTCCCCGTTTCGTTCTGCATCGCGCCTCCACGCCCTTGCGGGCATCAAACGTCGCTTCCCGGCCAGTCTACTCGGCGCCCCTCCGGCCCCGGTACCCTTGACCCGGCATGCGGATCTTCAGTGGAATTCAGCCCACCGGCCGAAAGCACCTCGGCAACTACCTAGGTGCCATCCGGCATTACGTCTCCGGCCAGGACCGCGGCGACGCCATCTATTGCATCGTGGACCTGCACGCCGTCACGGTGGCCTACGACCCCGCCGATCTTCGCCAACGTCTGTACGACACTGCGGCGATCCTGCTGGCTGCGGGACTCGACCCCGACCGTTGCATCCTGTTCCGGCAGTCGGACGTGAAGGAGCACACGGAGCTCTGTTGGCTGCTTTCGAGCGTCACGTCGTACGGCGAGCTGTCCCGAATGCATCAGTTCAAGGAGAAGGCCGGCGAGCAGCGCGATTTCGTTTCTGCCGGGTTGTTCATCTATCCGATCCTTCAGGCCGCGGACATCCTGGCCTACTGCACCGACGAGGTGCCGGTGGGCGACGACCAGCGCCAGCACCTGGAGCTCGCCCGGAATATCGCCGAGCGGTTCAACTCAAGGTACGGGCAGACGCTGGTCCTCCCATCTCACCGCATTCCCCCCGTCGGAGCGCGAATCATGGACCTGCAGGCGCCGGAACGAAAGATGTCGACGACCGGGGGGACAGAGCAGGGCACGGTGTTCGTGTTGGATGAGCCGGCCACCATCCAGAAGAAGTTCATGAGCGCCGTGACGGACTCCGGGACCGAGATCCGCCGGGCTCCCGACAAGGCCGGGATCTCCAACCTGATAGAGATCTTCGCTTCCGTTCGGGACCTCGACCCCGACGCGGTCGAGCGCGAGTTCGACGGCTCTCGCTACTCGGACTTCAAGAAGGCGGTAGCCGAGGCGGTCGTCGACTACCTTCGGCCGACTCGAGAGCGATACATGGATCTCCGAGCGGACGAGAGGAGGCTCGAGGAGATCCTCGCGGTAGGCGCCGACAAGGCCAGGGGCATCTCCGCTCGAACTCTCGCCGACGTGCGCGACCGAATGGGGGTCTCTGCCCTCTCCGAGTAGCGCCGCCTGGTTAGAGCCGGCTGGCTGTCGCCCTTACCGGCTCGCCGAGATGTCGACGTCCGAGGGGACGAGCTCCACCCAGGTGACGCCGGGCAGCAAGCTAACTTCGTCCCCGTTTCGGTTGTAGAACTTCGTGACGTCATCGACCGTCGGGCGGCGCCACGTGCCGACGGTCATCCGGCCTCCACGGAGGATGTAGGCCCTTCCCGACCCCGTCGAGACGACCTCCGGAGAGCGGTTGCCGGCCGCGTCGACGATGTTGCTGAGCACGACCTTCACCACCTGCACCACCACGTTGGTCGCGGCGACCTGGTTTCCATCGGAATAGGTGTGCGGTTCGTCCCCATGGGACCGGAGGTAGGCGTTGCGCGGCTGGTCCCACCGCCAATAGACGTCCGAGAACGAGGAGAACGGAATGTGCAGCGTTCCGACCTGCCGCCCCGTGGTGGGCGGTTGCTCCGAGTACTTGAAGATCGGGTTGGGCGCGCCCTTCTCGTCCTTGGCGGCGCCGTAGAGCTCCGTGGTGCTGCTGTACAGGTTGTGCGGCGCCGCCTCGTTGGGGTCGCGGTGATACGCGTCCGCCGCTTCAGGGACGTTGTAGTTGATGTTGACGAGCTCCGACCTATCCACGCGGTCGAACACCGCCTTGACCCCTCCGGCGAAGGCAAAGAGCGGGCGGCCGTACTGCGCCAGGACGTCCACGTCGCTGATCCGGGCGCTCCGGATCGGCTGAATCCGGGTGGCGTCCCGGCACTGATAGATCACGATGAACCGGGTGATGCCGCCCTCAACGGGCTCCTCATAGATGATGTCGGCGAACGATAGCCCGGTCTGTGGCCGGACCTCCGGAAGGTTCTCCACCTTGACGGCAAGCGCCGGACGGTCGGGGACCGTCCCGCGGGCGGGTTTGACCCCGGTCAGTGGGCACACCGGAGGCGGTTCGTCGGCGCGTTGCTGTCCGGGGGGCTCGCCGCCTCCGCATGCCGTCACAACCACCGCAAGTGCCAGGGTCGTGGCCAGGCGCGCGCGTCTGCTCGATCTCATGTGACGTGGGCCTCCTTGACTGAGGAGCACACAACCTTCGGACCAAAGGTTAGCGACGGAAGATACCCACGGGTGGGAGGCGCAACAAAGAAATCACTTACATCTCTTCAAGGATCCGAATGCGCTCCTGGATCGGCGGGTGCGTGGAGAAGAGCGTTTCAAACCAGCTGTAGCTCTCTCCCGGGACCCGCGAGGGCTGTTTCAGCCAGAGGTGCGCGGTCGCGTTGTTGGTGACCCTCATCGGCGTGTTATCCGCCGCGATCTTCCTCAGCGCGGACGCCAGCCCCGGGGGATACCGGGTAAACAGAGCACCCTGTGCGTCCGCCAGGTACTCCCGCCGCCTGGAGACCGCCACCCGGATCAGCTGCGAGACCACCGAAGCGACGATGGCGAAGGCGAACCCGATCAGCACCAGCGGAAGCCCCCCGGCCCTCCTTCCCCGCCCTCCACCCCACCAGAAGATCCGGAGCATGAATTCGGCTAACAACACGACCGCACCGAGCAGCGTGCCGACGATCGTCCCGAGAAGGATGTCCCTGCCCTGGACGTGCGCCATCTCGTGGGCGATGACGCCCTCGAGCTCCAGGCGGTTCGTGGAATCCAGCAACCCCTGGGTGACCGCAATCGACGAATGTTCGGGGTCCCTCCCGGTGGCGAAGGCGTTCAGAGCTCGCTCGGGGACCACATAGACCTCTGGCTTCGGAAGCCCGGCGGCCAGCGACAGCCCCTCCACGATGTTGTGCAGGCGCGGTTCGTCCTCCGGCGTCACCTTCCGAGCCCGTGCCGCCCGAAGGACCACCCGGTCGCCGTACCGGTAGGACCAGAACGAAGTGGCGGCCGCGATGAGGAGTGCGAGACCGAGACCCACAAAGCCGTAACCGAGGAGACGCCCGAACAGATAGCCGGCACCGGTGGCGAAGATCACGGCCAGCGCGACGATGAGGATCGTTCGACGCCGGTTTCGGGAAATCTGCTCGTACAACGGTTAGAAGTGCACGCCGACCGGCCCGCGGGCCGGCTCCTCGATCTCGAAGAACTCCTTCGCCCCGAACCGGCCGATCTGAGCGACGAAGCGCGAGGGGAAGCTCTCGATGAGCGTGTTCAGGGACGCCACCTGGTCGTTGTAGAACTGGCGGGCAAAGGCGATCTTCGACTCGGTGCCGACCAGCTCCTCCTGGAGCGCGAGGAAGTTTTCGTTCGCCTTCAGGTCCGGGTAGTTCTCGGCAACCGCCATGAGCTGCCGCAGACCGCGGGTTACCTGGTTTTCCGCCTCCGCCTGAGCGGCGACTCCCGAGGCCGTCTCGGCGCCCGTACGCGCGCGGGTCACGTTTTCGAACACCTCACGCTCGTGGGTCGCGTACGCCTTCACGGTCTCAATGAGGTTCGGGATCAGGTCGTATCGCCGGCGAAGCTGAACGTCGATCTGGGACCACGCGTTCTCGGATCGAACCCGCAGTCGAACCAGCCGGTTGTAGGTCAGGACGACGTAGAGGAGGACGACGACAACGACGCCAACGCCGATCCACACCCCAAGCACGCCGAAATCTTACCGACCGCCCGGTGGCCGGCTTACTCCGCAAGGAGCAGCAGCGCCATGACGGCAAACCCGCCGACCATGGCCAGGAATTGCACCGCCGAGGTCCACGCGTTGGTCTCACGGTGGAGCTCCGGAATGAGGTCGGCTCCAGCGATGTAGATGAATGCGCCGGCCGTCATGGCGAGAAGCGGCCGCTCCAGCCCGGTGATGGCGTCGGCGAGGACCAGCGTCAGTACCCCGCCCACGACGGCCGTAAGTCCAGACAGGAAGTTGAACTGCAATGCCCGGCGTGGCTTCACCCCGGCGTGCACCAAGACTCCGAGATCCCCGATCTCCTGCGGGATCTCATGCAACGCAACTGCGAGCGCGGTGGTCGTTCCGAGCGGGACGCTGGCGAGGAAGGCGCCGGCGATGATCGCTCCATCCACGAAGTTGTGCACCCCGTCGCCGACCATGTTTGCCATGGCGACCGGGTGGATCACCGGTCTGGACGAGAAGTTGAGTGCGTGATGCCAGTGGATGAACTTCTCGAGGACGAAGAAACCCACGATCCCGCCGACCATGACGAACGCGAGCTCAGGCGTTACGCCACCGGTCTCCGAAAGTTCCGGGATGATGTGGAGCAGCGCGTCCCCGAGCAGCGCTCCGACGGCGAAGCTAACCAGGATCGGGATGAGCTGACGCAGCAGTCGTTCGCGAACCAACAGCACGACCACGCCGACGAACGACAGGAGGCTCACGCCGATGACGGCGATGAGCGTGAGGACCCAGGTCTTTGCCGCGACGCCGACCATCGGGCGGGAAGGCTAGCAGCCCAAGCTCACGGCTGGGCGGTCAGCGGCCCCTCGACCGAATCGCGTCGTGGTAGGCCGCTTCGATCTCGACGGCCACAACCTCCCACCGGAATCGTTCGGCGCGGGCCTGGCCCGCGGCCCGAAGTCGCTCGGCCAACGTCCGGTCGGAGAGGACCGTACGGACGGCTTCGGCGAGGGATTCGGGGTCATTGGGGGGGACGAGGAGCCCGTCCATGCCACTCCGGACGACCTCTCGGTATCCGTCGATGTTCGACGCGACCACGGGAACTCCGGCGGCCATCGCCTCCACCAGCACGATGCCGAAGCTCTCCCGGCCCGTCGAGGGCGCCACGAAGACGTCGGCGGCGGCATGGTACTGAGGCAGACGTGAATGCGGAACCGAGCCAACCATGGTGACGCGTTGAAGGAATTCGGGCGGTAGCCGCGAAACGGCGTTCCGCTGGGGTCCATCGCCCACCACGATCAAGCGAAGGTCCGGAAACCGCGGCGCCAGGAGACCGAACGCTTTGACCGCGACCTCGAAGCCCTTCCTGGGTTCAAGTCGTCCCACGAACAGGATCCGCCTTCCGGACGGAAGGTCTGCCGGCGCGGCGTGTCGAAACGGTTCGATGTCGACACCGTTCGGAACCACGCGCGTGCTCGCTTTCGTGCTGATATGGCGGCGAAGGAAGCTGAGGGCCGCGTCCGACACCGCCAGCCATATCGCGGGCCGATCCCATACCCGGCGGAACGCTCGCGAGTACGCCTCGAACAGGATCGACCGTTCCACGTACGCGTGGGCCACGGCGACGACCGGTACGGACGCCTCGAGCGTGGCGAAGAAGCCCGTGCTCGGCGAGAACGGCTCGTGGGCGTGTACGACGTCCGGCCTGAACCGCTCGAGCGCCGACCGGATCCGTCCGCGGCTTCGAGGGTCGGGGCAGATCGGTGCGACGGAGCCGTTGAACGGAATGCGGATGGGCCGGCCCACGTCGACCACTTCGCCGTCCGTCCCACCCCCGGCAGGGGCAAGGATCAGCGTCTGGTGTCCTCGCCGCCGAAGATGTTCGGCCAACTGCCGGATGTGAACCTGGACGCCGCCGGGAGCGTCCCACGCGTACGGGCAGGCGATGGCCACCCTCACGGCGGCGCCGGCGTCGTGGCTGCTTCCCCGCTTTCCTCGTCCCATGCCGGCTGGAACATGTGCCAGTCGGCGGGCGCCTCGGAGATGAACCGCTCAAACGCCGCGGCGATCATTCGCGTGAGCGTGGTGACGTCAGATCGCATGTCGCCCGTGGGCTCGAACTCAAGTGGAGGCAGGATTCGGCAATGCCCCCCGTCGCGGGTGGTGAACGCCGCGGCAACCGACAGCGGGGCCCCCGTTCCGAGGGCGAGCCGGGCCGGGCCCGCGGGGAGCTTCCGCGTCGCGCCGAACATCTCCACGTCGACGCCGCGCCCGGTGAGATCGCGGTCGGCCACCAGCGCGATCAGGTAGTTCTCCGCAAGCAGCCCGACCAGACGCTCTCCTACCCGTTTGCCCTCCGACAGTGGAACGATCGTCAGCCCGAGCGCTCGCCGATGCCGGAAGAACAGGTCGAAGACCTCGGGCGGCTTCAGCTCCTCGGCCACCGCCGCCAGCTTGTATCCCCGCGTGCACAGCCAGTGCGCTCCGGCATCCCAATTCCCCATGTGCGGCGCGGCGATGATGATGCCGCGGCCCGCTTCCATGGCGCGGTCGACGTGCTCCAGGCCGTCGATGCTGAAGCGCCTGTCGACCTCCTCCCATGGCATGGTCCGCACGGCGAAGGTTTCATACCAGTACCTCGCATACAGAGCGAAGCACTCCCGAGTGGCTGCCTGGACGATGGGTGAGTCGGGCGGGTGACCGAGGACGCGCGAGAGGTTTCTCGCGACGACCTCCCTCTGCCGGTCGGCGGTGGCGAAGAACACGCGGTGATACGCCGCGGCAAGCGTCAGGCCCACGGGCCGAGGAAGGCGCATCCCGAGCCACTCCATCGCTCGCATCTGGAAAGAAGTAAGGAGCTCGGACGTCGCTCGACTCCGCCGCGGTTCGTCGACTTCTGCCGCCACCTCGGGCTCGATCACGGCGGCCTCTCCGGCACCGCTTGTCGGGCCTGCGTCCTCACGACCCACGATCTCGTGCCGGCCGCGCCCGCCGTGACCGCGGCGAACACCCACAGCGGCATTTCCAACAACGCTTCTTCGAACGAGCCGGCCAGCAAGGCGAAAACGAGCAGCCCGGCCGTCGTCGCTCGGTAAAGGGCGCTTTCCCATCCGGTGTACCCCAGCGCCTGTCCGCGGGCCAGTTGATACGACACCAGGTAGCTCGCGCCCAGACCGACCAGCGCAATGACGGTGACCCGCGGAGATGCAACCCGCTGTGTCCACGCGAGCGGCGCCAGGACAGAAGCGTCGAAGACCGTGCTGGACACCCGTGATGCGAACTTGAACCTCCGGGCCCGTGCGGCTTCCATGGCACTGACTGTCTGGTCGCCACGTCCCCCGACGGTCACCAGGAGCGCGGCGCAGACCAGCGCGGCGATCCCCGCGGCGACGATGTAGTCGAGCATGATCAGCGCAGCGATTGCTCCCGAGAGCGCGGCGCACAGCGCGGGAACGGCAACGAAACCGGCGGCGGCAGCTTGGGAACGCGAGCGGCCCGACGAACCAGGCATCAGGTTCGAGGAGCGTATCACCCGGGAAAGAGGCCAGCTTCGGGTCTCATATAATCGGCGCTCCGGGAGGCTTCTCTTCACACCGAGCGGTTCAGCGGGAAGGACTCATGAACGTCTACGAGGCTCGAAACATTCGGAATGTCGCCGTCGTCGGACACAGCGGCGCCGGCAAGACCATGCTCACCGAGGCGCTGCTGTTCACGGCAGGCGGCCTGACCCGAATGGGAAAGGTCGAAGACGGGAACACCGTCTCCGACCACGACGCCGAGGAGGTCCGCCGAGGAATCAGCGTCTCGGTCTCGCTTGTTCCCGTGGAGTGGAACGGAACGAAGCTGAACGTCCTGGATACCCCCGGATACGCCGACTTCATCGGCGACGTGCACGGCGCGCTGCGGGCGGCCGACGCCTGTCTCTTCGTGGTGTCCGCGGTCGACGGCGTCCAGGTCCAGACGGAGGTCGTCTGGGAGATGGCGGCAGCCGCCGGTCTCCCTCGCGCCATCGTCATCAACAAGGTGGATCGTGAGCGCGCCTCGTTCGACCGAACGCTCGACGAGCTGGTGACGGCGTTCGGCACACAGGTCGCTCCGGTGCACCTGCCGATCGGCGAAGAGCACGACTTCGCCGGCGTTCTCGATCTTCTGACACGGCGCGCCTACCGCTACCCCGGCGGAGCGACGGGCACCGAAGAGGACTGGCCCGAGGATCTCGCCGCCAAGGCCGAGCCCTACCGCGAGCGGCTCACCGAATCGGTGGCGGAAGCGGACGACTCCCTGCTCGAAAAGTACCTGGAACAGGGCGAGCTCGCCGCGGAGGAGATCGTCGCCGGCGTGAAGGCGGGACTGGCCCAGGCCAAGTTCACGCCCGTCCTCGTCACGGCGGCGGACAAGTCCATGGGTGTCGATCGGCTGGCTTCGTTCATCGCCGACACGTTCCCCTCGCCGCCCGACCGGCCGCCCGTTACCGTTCGAACGAAGAGCGGAGAAGAGCAGGAGCGCGAGTGCGATCCGAATGGTCCGCTCGCGGCCCTCGTGTTCAAGACGGTGTCCGACCCGTACGTGGGCCGGATCAGCCTGTTTCGCGTCTTCAGCGGACGTATCCGACCCGATTCGAGCGTCCACAACGCGGCCAAGGGAACGGACGAACGAGTAGGACAGCTGTTCACGTTGCGCGGCAAGGACCACGACACCGTGGGCGAGGTTCCCGCCGGCGACATCGGCGCGGTGGCGAAGCTCTCGCACACGAGCACCGGCGACACGCTCGCGGTGAAGACCGACGCGGTCATGTTGGCACCCATCGAATGGCCCGAGCCGCTGCTGGCCATGGCGCTCGAGCCGAAGACGAAGGGCGACGAGGACAAGCTCTCCACGGCCATCGCCCGCGTCCAGGAGGACGATCCGACGTTCCGCGTGGAGCGCTCGCCCGAGACCAACGAAACCGTCATGTATGGCATGGGTGAGACACACCTGGACACGATGGTGGAGCGCATGAAGCGGAAGTTCGGCGTCGACGTCGTGGTTCATCCGGCGAAGGTTCCCTACAAGGAGACCATCAGGGGCAAGGTGAAGGCCCAGGGCCGCTACGTGAAGCAGAGTGGCGGCCACGGGCAGTACGGAGTGGCCTGGATCGAAGTCGAGCCCCTACCCAGGGGCAGCGGGTTCGAGTTCGTGGACAAGATCGTGGGCGGCGTCATCCCGAACCAGTTCATCCCCTCGGTCGAGAAGGGCGTGGTGAAGGCAATGAGCGAGGGCGTCATGACGCCGTACCCCATGGTCGATACGCGGGTGACCCTCTACGACGGGAAGTACCACCCCGTCGATTCGTCCGACATGTCGTTTCAGATCGCCGGCGCCATGGCGCTTCGCGAAGCCGTGTCGCAAGCCGGGGTGTCGCTCCTCGAGCCGATCATGCGGGTGGAGATCACTGTCCCCGAGACGTACACCGGCGACATCATGGGCGACCTCAATTCAAAGCGGGGACGGATCCAGGGTATGGAGTCGGCCGGCGGCGGCAAGCAGAAGATCAACGCGTTGGTCCCGCAGTCGGAGATGACGCGCTACGCCATCGATCTCCGCTCCATGACCCAGGGGTGGGGGCAGTTCACGATGGCCTTCGACCACTACGAAGAGGTGCCGCAGCACCTGGCCGACAAGGTCATCGAGGCGGCGAAGAAACACAAAGAAGAAAGCTAGCCGAGCCGCGGCCGGAGCTTCGCGTACGTTCCGGACAGCAGCTCTGGCAGCACCTTCGTGTCGCCGACCACCGGCATGAAGTTGGTGTCGCCGTCCCACCGTGGCACGAGGTGCCAGTGCAGATGGTCGGCGACACCGGCACCCGCGACCTTCCCGAGGTTCATACCGAGGTTGAACCCGTGGGGACTGCTGACTTCTTTCAGCGCACGGATTGACCGCTGGAGCAGGGACGACGCGTCCACGAGCTCTTCCGGCGTCAGCGCTTCGAAGGCTCCGATGTGCCGGAACGGCGCCACCATGAGATGGCCGGGGTTGTAGGGGTACGCATTCAGCATCACGAAAGCATGCTCTCCACGAGTCAGGATCATCGCCTTCTGGTCCTCGCCGAGCGCCGGTTTGTCGCAGAAGATGCAGCCGCCTACGTCCTCCCCGGCGGCCTGGACGTACTCCATCCGCCAGGGACTCCACAGGTGTTCCACTCGGCGCCGCCCTAGACCGTGGGTGTCGGCCCGGAAGACGCCGCCAGCTCGTCGAGGTCCGTCCCTTCCAGCGAACGCCGAGCCGCTTCCTCGGCCACGGCCTCCATGAACGGGTCGAACGGGATGCCCCGGACCTCGTGACCGCTCCGGTCGCGAACGGAAACCGTTCCGGCGTCGATCTCCTTGTCCCCCACCACGACGGTGTACGGGACCTTCATGAGCTGGCCGGCGCGGATCTTCTTCTGCACGGTCTCGCGGCTCTCGTCCACCGACGCGCGAACGCCGCGCTCCCCCAGCCGCTCCGCAAGGCCGCGGGCGTGGTCCGCGTGGCGGTCGGCCACGGGAACGATGCGGACCTGCTCCGGAGCCAGCCACGTCGGAAACGCCCCCGCGTAGTGCTCGATCAGGACGCCGCTGAACCGTTCGATCGATCCAAGGATGGCGCGGTGAATCATGACCGGCCGGTGCCGCTGGTTGTCCTCCCCCATGAACTCCATGTCGAACCGTTCCGGGAGGGCGAAATCGACCTGTACCGTCGTGAGCTGCCACAGGCGGCCGATCGCGTCTCGGAAATGGAAGTCCACTTTCGGTCCGTAGAACGCGCCCTCGCCTTCCGCCGTCGAGTACTGAAGCCGGCTTCGGTCGAGCGCCGCGCGGAGGGCCTCGGTTGCCTTCGCCCACATCTCGTCGTTGCCGATCGCCTGCCCCGGCCGGGTCGACAGCGTCACCACGGGATCGGTGAACCCGAAGGTCCCCAGAATCTCCAACGTCAGGTCGAAGACCCGGAGGATCTCGTCGATCAGCTGGTCTTCCGAGCAGATGACGTGGGAGTCATCCTGGGTGAAACCGCGAATCCGCAGCAGCCCGTGCAGGACGCCGGCGCGCTCGTTCCGATAGACGGCGCCAAGCTCCGCCAGGCGCATGGGCAATTCGCGGTACGAACGAGTCTGCGACTTGTAGATGAGGACATGGAATGGGCAGTTCATCGGCTTCACGTAGTAGTCGATGGGCCCGTCGTTCATCGGCGGGTACATCGTTTCGCGGTACTTCTCGAGGTGGCCCGACGTCTCCCACAGGATCGAGCGGGCCAGATGCGGAGAAGCGACGATCTCATACCCCCGCTCCAGGTGAAGGTTCCGGATGTAATCCTCGATCAGCTTCCGAAAGATGCCGCCGCGCGGATGCCACACCGCCAGGCCGGCGCCGAGTTCATCCGGGAACGAGAACAGGTCGAGCTGCCGGCCCAGCTTGCGGTGGTCTCGGCGCTCCGCTTCTTCCAACCGGTGGAGATACGCCTTGAGGTCGTCCTCGGTCGGCCACGCCGTCCCGTAGATCCGCTGGAGCTGCGGCCGCTTCTCGTCGCCCCGCCAGTACGCCCCCGCGACGCTCAGCAACTTGAACGCGCCGAGTCGAGACGTTGATGGGACGTGCGGGCCGAGGCAGAGGTCCGCCCAGCCGTTGTTGCGATAGACGGAAAACCGGACCCCGAGCGCGCCTTCCTCCGCTTCGGCCGTCTCGATGATCTCCCGCTTGTACGGTTGGTCGGTGAAGCGCTCCAGCGCGTCAGACCTGTTGAGCTCCTCGCGCACGAACGGCTGATCCAATGCCAGGATCGAGCGCATCTCGTTTTCGATCTTCTCCAAGTCATCGGGTGAAAGGGACACCGGAAGTTCGAAGTCGTAGTAGAAGCCGTCCTGGATGGGAGGACCGATCGCGTACTTTGCGCCGGGGTACAGGTTGCACACCGCCTGGGCCATCACGTGCGCCGTGGAGTGCCGCAGCACGTGGAGTCCATCTGGATCGGACTTCGAAACCGCCTGGACGAAGATGTCCCCTTCGATCGGCGCGTTCACGTCGACGAGTGTTCCGTCGACCCGCGCGGCCACGGCGTCGTCGGGCAACAGATCGCGCAGCGACGTTCCTGTCTCGACGTCCTTTGTCGGTCCGTCGGAAAGAGTGACCTTCGGCATGCGCCGATGATAGTGAGCCCGGCGCCGGCCCCGAGAACGTTAGCCCTCGGTTTTCTTCCCCGAGCCCTTCCCCTTCTCGCTCCCGCCGGCGCGGTCCGCTCGGGACTTTTCTTCCCCGTTGCCACGACCGTTGGCGCGCGCTTTGGCCTTCGACCCAAGGTCGCCGTCCCCGCCGGTTCCGGGTCCGGTCACGTTGCCCCCGGAACTCGAGCCACCGGAACTCGACTGCTCCTGAGATCCGGAGTCGTCGCCGCCGGATCCGCCTCCGCCCCGGGTCTCGTCACCGGAGATTTGCGCTGAGCCCCCGCCATCGCTGGCTCCGGCGGTCGCCGCTCCGCCGACCACTGAAACAACCGGCTGGCCGGACGATGCGCCGTCCACGGTCAGGGCCCCTCCCGCGGAGGAATTCCTACCCCGCCCCGCGGTCGAGGCGACCGCCCTTCGGGCTTCGTTCGTCGCGAATTGATCGAAGCGACCCGGACCCTCTGGGGACAATCGCGGCACGTCGCTTCCGACGATGCCCTCGGCACGAGTCCCCGCGTTCTCCGGCGATTCCGTGATTGTGGCGGCGACGCCGACCATCAAGACCATGGCAGCGGCAATCCCAGCCGCGGTGATTCGCGAGCGGCGTCGCTCCAAAGGCTGCGGCGGCGGGAGCGCCGGCTCTTCGGCTTCCAGAAGCGGCTGCGGTCCAACTTCCCCCATTTCGGTTGCCAGGCGCATCTTCAGCAGGTGACGCGCTGCGACGCCCGAAGGAATCTCCGCCCGGGCAACGTCGCGCAGGTCCTGAACCATTGCGGAGAGAAACGCCAGGACGTCATCCCGGG
The DNA here is from genome assembly GCA_030777105.1 of Actinomycetota bacterium. Lineage (GTDB taxonomy): Bacteria > Actinomycetota > UBA4738 > UBA4738 > UBA4738 > JALYGK01. Next base: position 20,612 of record JALYGK010000027.1, read on the forward strand.
ACTCGTCGCCCGAGAGAACTCGCTCGATCTGCTTCGTCCGCAATCTCCCGCTCCCCCGGCTCGTCAATGAGATGACCATCAGGAAACACCGTCCTGCTCGACCTTTCGGGCGAGTGTGCCGACCGCGCGGGACTCCAGAGCCGTCGTGGCGGGAACCGACTTGCCGAGCACGCTCGCGATGCGGGGAACAGGAAGACCGCCCACGACATGGAGGAGCAACGCCGCTCGCTCCTCGGGCGGAAGACACAGCAGCGCCTCGGCGGCCCATCTGGTCCCCACTCGCTTGAACGCGTGCACCTCGGGCCCGCGCCGGTCCCACGCCGCCAGCGCGCCGGCGAGGTGCTGTGGGTCGGTCATGTGCTCACCGCGGAGCAGGCGTGACTCCTGGTCCTCGAGCAACTCCCGATGCGCGATCGAAAAGACCCACGCCCGGAACCGCTCTTCGTCTCCCTCGAACCTCGGCATGTTCCGGACCACGTTCGTGAAGACGTCTGCGGCCAGCTCTTCAGCGTCGGAGGCGCCCTGCGTCCGGAGATAGCCAATGACGCTGGGGGCCAGATCGCGATACAGCATCTCCAGCGCCCAGTCGTGTCCTGCGCGCGCTTCGACCAGGACTTCGTCGAACGCCGGACCGATGGTCATGCCAGAAAGCTCCCGAAGTGGGGTGGTTACGTCGCAGCAGTGTGCGCAGGATAGGTTTTGGCGGCGCGCCGAACCATAGGGGAAACGGGTGAAACCGCTAATCGGTCAGGCGGCGCTAAAGGACTCGGCCGTTAGGTGGGGAGAACGTACGGTGTAGCCGGGCTACCCGTCCCCTTTTGGCTTTCCGCCCTGGCCCCATCCGTTACCCGGCCTGGGCTCGGTGGTCCCCTCATCGGGCGGAGGAGTGGGGCTTGAAGTTGGAGTGGGAGACGGGGCAGGCCCCGGTTCCCCTCCGCCACCACCCGTACCGGTTGCAGGGTCACTGCCCGAGCCGCCACCCGGCGCCGGTCTGCTTCCTCCCGAACTCGGCGAACCGCCGGCCGGGGCCGTACCGATGATCGGCGCGGTCGTGATCTGTTCGGCCGTGAGTGCCGTTCCCGTGGTCGCCGCCTTGGAAGGAGGCTTCTTTCGGGCTTTCTCGGTGGGGAGACAGACGGCTGGCGCCGTGGCTCCGAAGTGCCTAGCCACAACCATGAGGGCGACCGGCGAGAGTCCCTTTCCAGTCGTGCATCGCGGGAAGCCCTCGGCGCTGGCAGTCACTGTTTCCGTCACCCCTATCTCCGGAGTGAGCTGCCGACGAACGTCGGCGCCGGTTCGGGCGACCTCGCTCCGCTGCGAGTTCTGCTGATACCCCAGGCTAAGCATTGCGGCAGCGGTGCCGGCTACAGCGACGAAACCGACGAACGAAAGAGCCGCGACTCTCCACCGTCTGCCGCCCGAGCCTTCCGCTGCCTTCCCCGCCGTCTCGGCGGCCAGCAGGTCCTCGAAGAACGGGCGGACCGGGTCGGGGGTGATGGCGATCGCCGGATCTCGATGCGGCCGACCGCTGTGCTCTCCCGCCCCATTGCCGTTGCGTTCTCCGTTGAGGCGTCCGTTGGGCAAGACCAGCGTGGGCGCGTCTGCCACGACCCCCTCAACCGGAGATCCTTCGATCTCGGAAGCCTCAGGCTGCTGCTCCTCGACCTCCGGAACCACCCCCAGGTCGCTGAATACCGCGGACAAGTACTTCGTCTCCTCTCCCGGCTCCTCACCGGGGATCAGGGAGCCGACTTTCCGGCGTTCCTGCTC